>JAQTMD010000119.1 GCA_028714595.1 Candidatus Omnitrophota bacterium | reverse complement strand
GCCGTAGTTGAGGGTGACCGCAGGGGCCTCCAGCGTCGCTTCTTTCAGGATTACTTTCAGGTTCTTGAAGTCCACACCGCCCAACAGAAGCCCGACCGGCGGCATGATGACGTCGCCTACCAGCGAGGTAATGATCTTGCCGAACGCCGCGCCGATGACGATACCGACTGCCATGTCGACGGCATCGCCCTTGACCGCGAATTCTTTGAACTCTTTGATGATGGACATGCGAGCCTCCTTGTTTAATGGAAGCATTATAACACGGAACCTTTTGGCCGGGGGATTTTTTTACGACGGAAAACGCCTTGACAAGCGCAATCCGGTGTCCTACAATAAGACCGGGAAAATGATTGACGGGTCCGGAATCCAAAGCTTCCGGAGGATTAAGATGGTCGGGCCGCCATCTTGCGGGTGAAAGCAAGACGGCGGTTTTTTTCTTCAAGAGAGGCCTGTCATGAAACGGATACTGTTGTTCATCCTGCCGATCCTGATCATCGTAGCCGCTGCCTTTACGGTCTTCGGCATCATCCAGGTGCGGTTTGAGGAAGAAAAGCTCATCGAGGACGTACAGCGCAAGGCCCGGTCCATTGCCGAGGGCATGGAATTATCGGTCAGGCACGTCCTAGAGGACAATGACCTCAAGAACGCCAATTACCTGGTCGAGAAGTTCCAGACGCGGGAAAGGCTGCAGGGCTGCGTGATTTATAACCGGACGGGCGAGGTATTCGCCATAACCCGCAGGTTCCGCGACTGGAAAGAAAAACAAAAGTTGTACCTGATCGACGTCATTCAGACAAAAGAACCGCACGGGGAGCTCGAACAGTTCAAGGGATACACGGTATACAGTTACGTGCTCCCTGTCTTCAATGAAGACAAAACGCTCATCGGATTGGTCGAGATCCTCCACGACACTTCCTATGTTTTCCCCCGGCTTGCCGCAATGTGGCGCAGGTTAAGCGTCACCCTGGCCGTCCTGCTCGTCCTGATCCTGGGCATCTCCATCTTCCTGCAGAACCAGATCTTCGTGCTCCCGGTGCAGCGGTTAACGGAGTGGTTCAAGCATTTCCAGAAGGGTGAGACCGACGCCGACCAGCCCATCAAAGAAAAAGGCGAACTGGGAAAGCTGGCCAGCGAAGTCGAACAGGTCGCCTTGAGCCTGCGGGTCGCCCGCAAAACGATCTCGGACCAGGCTTCCCAGCGCCTGCAGAAAGACGAGCTCTGGACCGAGGCGAAACTGCGCGACCTTATCCATGCCAAGCTGGGGGACAACGCCTTTTTTGTCATTTCCAACCGCGAACCCTACATGCACATCATGGATGAAGCAACGGGCGCTGTTTCCCTGATCCGCCCGGCAAGCGGCGTGGTCACGGCTATCCACCCCATCCTGTGCGCCTGCGGCGGGACCTGGATCGCGCACGGCAGCGGAAACGCAGATAAAAAATTCGTCAATTCCAAAGACAAACTGGGCGTGCCCCCGAAAGACAACCGGTATATCCTCAAGAGGGTCTGGCTTTCCAAACAGGAAGAGGACGGATACTACTACGGGTTTTCCAACGAAGGGCTCTGGCCGCTCTGCCATAATACCCATACCCGGCCCTTGTTCAGGGAAGAAGACTGGCTGACGTACAGAAAAGTCAACCGGAAATTCTGCGACAGCCTCTTAGAAGAACTGCCGGTGCAGAGACCGTTCATCTTCATCCAGGATTACCATTTCACCCTGCTGGCAAAGATGATAAAAGAAAAACGGCCCGACGCCAAGATCGCCTTGTTCTGGCACATCCCCTGGCCCACGCCCGAGGCCTTCCAGATCTGCCCGTATCACAAAGATATCCTCGAAGGGATGCTCGGCTGCGACCTCATCGGGTTCCACGTCCAGAACCACTGCAATAATTTTCTCGATACCGCAAACCGGCTCCTCGAATCGCGGGTCGATACGGAGAAGTTCAGCGTCGTCCGTTCCGGCAAGGAATCGTTCGTCCGGGCTTTTCCCATCAGCATCAACGGCCACACGGACCGCGCCGCTGCGGGAAGCGATACGCAGCAGGCTGAAAAGCTGCGGCAGGAGTTCAACCTCAAGGGGCAGATCGTCGGCCTCGGGGTCGACCGCATCGATTACACGAAAGGCATCGTGGAGCGCATACTTGCCATCGACCGCTTTCTGGAGAAATACCCGCAGTACCGGAAGCGATTCGTGTTCGTGCAGCTTGCGGCGCCCAGCCGGACGCATATCAAACGCTACCACGACCTTATCGCGGAGATCGATGAATTGGCGGAGAGGACGAACTGGAAATACATGGACGGCGACTGGAAACCCCTGGTGTACCTGGAACGGTATTTCTCGGCGGACGAGATAGCCCCTTTCTACAGCCTCGCCGACATCTGCATCGTCAGCTCCCTGCACGACGGCATGAACCTCGTGGCAAAGGAGTACGTGGCCGAGAAACGCGACGCAGGCGGCTGCCTTATCTTAAGCCAGTTCACCGGGGCGTCAAAGGAGCTGACGGACGCGCTCCTGATCAATCCGTACTCGATCGAGGAATTTGCCGACAGCATCCGCCGCGCGATCGAAATGCCTTCGGAAGAAAAAATGAAACGCATGCAGAACATGCGCAAGACCGTCGCCGAGAACAATGTATACCGCTGGGCGGCGAACATCATCACCGAATTGACCGCGCTTAAGACGGCATAAAATGAAAAACTTTTGGTCGGCGTGGGAGACATTCAAAGGCAGGATCGCCGCAAAACCCCTGATGCTGTTCTTTGATTTTGACGGAACGCTCTCCGCCTTTGCCTCGCGGCCGCAAAAAGCGGTTCTTGCCCGCGAAACCTCGAACATGCTTTCGGCATTGTCGAAAAACGGCTCCTGCAGGATCGCAATCGTAAGCGGCAGGGCATTAGCGGACGTCAAAAAGAAAACGGGCCTTGCGGGCCTCTGCTACGTCGGCAACCACGGCCTGGAGATCGAAGGACCAGAGCTGCGCCATACCATAAACGTCGGAAAAGATTACCGGAAGCGTCTGAAGCAGATTGCGCCGCGTCTTGAGGCGATAACATCCGGTTTTCCCGGCTCTTTTGTCGAAGATAAAGGACTCTCCTTGTCAGTACATTATCGGGGCGTCGACCCCCGGCGCGCCAGGGACCTACGCACCAGGCTGCTCGCGCTGCTTTTGCCGTATTGCGTAAAAAACAGGGTAAAGATCGCAAACGGCAAGATGGTGCTTGAGGTCAGACCGCCGAAAGCCTGGGACAAGGGAAAAGCCGTGCAGTGGCTTATTGCCAGGTGGAAAGCCCTGCCGGGGTTCCGGGGAGCTGTCCCCTTCTATGCCGGCGACGATGCCACCGACGAAGACGCGTTTTGCGCGCTGGGGAACAAAGGCATAACCGTTGCCGTGGGAAAGCACTACCACAGCGCGGCGCAGTATTACCTGAATACACAGGCGGAGGTAAACGAACTTTTACGGAGACTCGTTAAACTCAGAAAGCCGCTGCCATGAACACCCTGCAACCGGCACAACAACCATTCAGGTTCCATACCCGGTTAAACCTCACCGAATTGACGGGGCTGCGCGCAACGATCCTGCCGCAGCTGCTCGAATTGATAAAAAAAGTGCCGGGCTCCTGCATCTATCATCATACCCACCGTTTCCTGGAGCAGCATCAGTACCTTTCACCCGAACCGCCGAACGATTTCGCCTATTGGGTCAGTCAGGTCATCGGAGAAGAGGAACTGGCCGAGCGGCTCGCCAGCATCGACACCGTGCAGTTCTCCACGATCCGCAGCCTTCGCGAACAGCTCGTTGCCACGATCGAGACCTACCTGGGGGAACGGCCGCTTGCCAAACTCAAATTCGCGGGCGCGGGCGAGGAATTCCACTTTATAAAGTCGGTCAGCTTTATCATCCCCACGGCCCACGTCGCAAACAACCTGGAAGATTTTGTCGGGATACTGGAGAAGATAACCATCGATTCCATCTACTTCCACGTGTTCGAGGCGCGGCTGCGGCTCGAGCGGCCGACCAACGATTTCTCGAAATGGATCGAAGAGACGCTCGGGCACAAGGCAGTCGCGGATAAGATCGCGCGCCTGGACCCCTATGCCTATACCATGGAAGAACTGCGCAAGAGGATCATTTCTATCATCAGGACGGACTATGGCAAAGCTTGAGGATTATATACCCATTGTCGGCCAGCCGACGATCGACGACCTGAAGCTGCTTGCCGGGAAGCTGCGGGGAAAAACCGTCCAGAACATCAATTCCACTGCGGTGGGCGGGGGCGTCGCCGAAATATTAAGCAGGATGGTGCCGTTCTTGCACGACCTGGGCATTGACGCGCGCTGGGACGTCATCAAAGGCGGGGACAAGTTCTTTGCGGTCACGAAAAAATTCCATAATGCCCTGCACGGCAAAGCAGAGACCATTACGGAAGACGATCTGGGGATCTTCATGCAGACAAGCCAGAGCAACCTGGAAGAGATGGACATCCGAGCGGATATCGTGTTCGTCCACGACCCCCAGCCTATCGCACTGATCGCGAAAAAATCGGACAATAAATGGATCTGGCGCTGCCACGTCGACGTTTCCGACCCGCAGCAAAAAGTCTGGGATTTCCTGATGGGATTCATCCCGCGCTATGACGCCTCGGTCTTCTCCGCCCCGGCTTTCTCACGACCGCTGCCGCTACGCCAATTCCTCATCTCCCCTTCCATCGATCCCTTAAGCGATAAGAACAAGGAGTTGCCGCAAACAACGATCGACGGCGTGCTTGAAAAATACGGCATCGCCAGGGACAAGCCTCTGGTCACCCAGATATCGCGTTTCGACAGGCTCAAGGACCCGGCGGGAGTGATCGAGGTGTACAAAAGGGTAAAAAAGTATATCGACTGCCGCCTTATCC
>JAQTMD010000118.1 GCA_028714595.1 Candidatus Omnitrophota bacterium | reverse complement strand
CTGACCACCGTGCTCTGGCCGGCAGTAAGCTCAAACGGCAGGCCTTCGATAAAACCGTTCACCAGCGCCGGGTCGGCTTTGTGGGCAATGCCCGGCTGTTCTTTTTTGCGCAGCTTGCGCAAGGCGAGCGGCAGCTGGAAGATAAAGAACTCCTCAAAGGCAAGCCTGCGATATGACTCCTGCTGGACCGGCGGCTGCTGGGGGAAATGGATATTGATCAGGCTCTGGGCAAGGTTGAGCAGATCGTGACGGGTGCGGATATCATACGGCAGCACATCCTGCAGCCGCGGGATGTATCTGTCGATCGCCTGATGGATTATCTTGCGCAAAGAACGCTGGCCGAAACCCGGGACAGGCGGGTACACCGGCACCACTCTGCCGATGTTCAAAGACTCATCGTTGTCATCCGAGCAGATCTCGAACTCCGGGTTGGTCATCTGCAGTTTGCCGGCGTAGCGCTCGACCTTGCCGAAAAGGATGACTTCGATCCCGGGTTTCAGGTATTGTTTCAGGTAGGGCTGGTTGAACCACACGCAGGCAAGCTTGCCGGTGTTGTCATCGATGGAAGCCTCGGTGATGCTGAATCGGCGCCGCTTCCACGATTGCCGCGAGCCGCTGGACACGATCCGGCCCTTGACCGTCTGCTCTATGCCCTCGTCGACCAGGGCTATGGAGAGGAATTTCGTGCGGTCTTCGTAACGGCGGGGAAAAAAATAAAACAGGTCCTCGACGGACTTGACGCCGCGCCGGGCAAAGGCTTCGCAGCGCTTGGGGCCGATGCCTTTGAGGTAACGGATAGAGATGTCCTGCAGCCGTTCCATAGAGGGATCAGAGCGTGTATTTGGGCTGGCCTGAGTCGGGCACTTCCGGCTGTTCTTGTTCCCAGGGGATTTCCGGCCGCGGGATCTGTCCTGTCACCGTGATCTCGAGCGCTTTTGACGCATAGGCCGTGCCGTTGACCCGGATCTGCGCAGGCTTGATCTTCAGGGTCCCGGTTTCGCGGGGCAGGAGAATAAAAGCATAGACCAGTATGGTTTTGACCGCGCCCCTCTGGAACGAAGATGTCGTAGACTGGGCCTGGGAGACCACGACAAACCCCTCAAAAGCCGGGATCACGGGCTGGGGGATGTTTTTCTCCGAGGAAACCACCACCACCTTGTACGTCAGAAGTTCCTGGGCACTGATAGTTTGCTTGTCCACTTCCGAGGTGATGGCAGTCTCGGCAAGCGCCGGGACGGCGCAGACGAACGCACACAGGAATACTACGCCGGCAATCGTTTTTCTCATGGTCTATTTTCTAGGGAATGAGTCTTTGACTGCCTCTACCTGCTTGCGCAGACCGGCGAGTTCGTTCTCCAGGCGGGCATTGGCATTGATAAGGGCCTGATTGGAGCTTATAATCAGCCGGGCATCCTCACCGGCTGTCTTAAGGACATCAGAAAGCTCAAAGAGCTTCCAGGCGATGACGCCAAGGCACAGACAGACGATGACCAGCAGTATCGATATTGTCCGCATAGGTTAAAAGAGGTCGGGGGCTTTGTTTTTCTGGGTGATGTTGGAGTCAATCATTTCCTGGCCGGAATCGTCCTCGTAGATGTGCAGCGCGGAGTCTTCGACCGTGACATTGACGCCGTTCTTGCGCACCGTCCACTCGAAGTCAAGCTTCTTACGGCTGTTCGGCGTCGGCTTTTGGTCTTTGACGTCGGGGATCACGGTTTTAGCCCGGATGGCAACGTCTCCGTACTGGAGGCTGGCCAGCTTTGCGACCGTGTAGGCCTTACGGCTGAAGTCCTTGTCTACAATGGACTTCACGTTCGGCCCTGCCGCCAGAAGCACGGCACCGCCGACCATGCACACCACCAGCATGACTAATGAGATTATGTATATCATTGTATCACGTCCACGAACCAGAGCTTCATGCCTTCGGTCTTATTGATCCTGCCGTCGCGGGGGCCGGCCTCGATGGTCACGGTGAGGAAGCTGGGCTCCGTATTTTTGGTGTAGGTAAAGGCGACCGTCGGCTTGAGATGCCCTGAGATGACCGTCTCCTCGTTCCTGACGGCACCTTGTTTCTTTTCCAGTACCAGGGCGCTGTCCTTGATATAGTAGCTGTAATGCGCGTTATCGCTGTCGTCGTCGGGGGTGATGTTCGAATGATTCGCCTCTCCCGTGAAGTTGAAAGAGTAGCGCGAGCCGGTGACGCCTGCCTCGAACATCGAATCGCCGTCTATCTCGCTGGCGCTCAGCGCATGCATCCTGATGTTCTCAAACGCATAATCGATCTCCATATGCGCGTCGGCGCGCTTGAGGTAGAATGCGATGCTGTTTAAGAAGAACGTGTAACTGCGGTAGACCGCCACGACGATGATGGCCAGTACCACAAGCGACAAAATGACTTCGACTAACGTGAGCCCTTTTCGCACAGCGGCCGTACGCATCAGGACTTCTGCTCCTCAAAGGCGATGACGATGATATTTGCGCTGCGCAGCGAGATCTTACCCTTGGCGTTCGGATCCTTTCTCCATTTGAGGCGCAGCTTGTACTTGCCGGATTGGACCTTCAGTGCACGGGCTCCGGTCAGGGCCGTGACATTGGAGATCAGCGGCTGGCTCAGGATCGGGGTCCTGGTCTCGACCGGCATCGGCTCGGTTTCGTTATCCAGAAAGCAGGAGGTAAAGATGGTGTAGAGCCCGGGGTTGTCGTCGATCAGGTCCTTGAAATCGTCGATCTTGATCGCGATATTATAAATGATCAGGATCTCCTTCGGCGTTTCGTACGCCAGAGAGACGGGAGGGTCGGACGGATTTTCCCTGGGTTTGAGCGCCCCGAGATCCATCTCCAGCACCGTTGAATTCGGACCGTTGTAATTATTTGACGCCGGGACCACAAGAGCGCTGTTGGCGCCCACCTCTTTACTGATCGCGTGCAATACCGGGTACGGAACGATAGAGACCAGGCGTACCGCTCTTTGATGGAAGATGCCTCTTTGTTGCCCGGGACTTTCTTCCTGGTATCGGGCGATTACCTCGATCCTTTTATACGGAATAGTCACCACCACATGTCCGGCAGGGACGTCCTTCGGGGAGGGGAACTTTTCGTCATTGCCTTCATAGTCCTGATAGACATTGACTTCCCAGTCGATGTTGCTTTCCCGATCAGGACCCCGTTCGGAAAAGATTTGCCCCTCTTCCCCTTGGGGACGGGGAATCACATTTATGCTTGCCTCGATCGCATCCGGGCTTGCGCCCTGCCGGGTGCCGATACGGGAATACGATTTGGCCAGATACTCCTCCATCTTGGAGAAGGCGACGTTCATGGCCGCAGCCTTGTTCTCCGACTGCTTGAGCACGAGCCTTCCCCAGAGCACCAGGGCAATGATACTGGCGATCCCTATCATGAGGATGATCGTACCGACAAGGATCTCCAGGAACGTAAAACCGCTTTGTCTGTGCAGCCTGTATGCAGGCATAAATTACCTTGGAATCCCCTATTCGCCGGGGACTACTTTGACGATGATCTGGCGCTGGCGGTCCGGGCTTTCCACTTTCATGGCAGTGGCATTGAACCACCGCAGGTCAAGGCTGATCTTTGCAGGGAAGGTGCCGCCGAAATCTTCCTTGGTCAGGAGCACGCTGCCGCTGATGGTCGGGTCACCCCCTCCTGAAGGAGGCGGTGGAGGAGGCGGCGGATTCTTCCGGAAGGTAAGATTTCCAAAATCCGGCACGGTTATGGAACCGTAATTACCCTTGGCTTTCCCATTGATGAACAACCGGGCAAAGACCTGGCCGCCTTTAATCTTCTGCGCCGAAGTCCCGCACCAGCCGGGACACTTCTGATCGATCGCTATTGGTTTCTGGTCGGCTGCCGCCTCTACTCGCAGCGTCCAGAAAATGAGCAGCTTCGAGTTGGTCCTGTTCCTCTCCGGGATCGCCACGTCCGTAGTACCCCATCCCGGCATTTTGACATAACTGGCCGGCTGTTCGGGATCAAGCGGCTGCCCGGCCTCTTTCGGCTGGTAACTCAAAGACTTCAGCTGGTTGGCGCACGCGCCGGCTCCGGCGCACTCCGAAAAAGTCACGAAATCCAGGAACTCCGGGTATCTGCCGGCTTCCAGCGACACGGCATTTTTCCCTTCGAACTGTTTCAGGACCGGGATTGCAGACGAAGCCATGCTCACGTCGCCCGTTTCGGCCAACACGCTGCTGCTTCCGACGGTCACGAGCGCCGTCATAACCAGACATAAAACAACAACGACTGTACGCATCGTCCCTCCCTTTGTTTATTCCCTGATCCGCACTAAGGTGATACGCAGATTGTTCACCTTCAGCTTGAGATAGTATTTGGTCTCGTACGACGTGTCGGTCAGATAGTAATAGACCCTGACCGCGTACTTGTGCCCCTGTTTTAATCTTTCGGCATCGATATGGCCTGCGCAAAAAACCGAGAATGCCGCCCCCAGGTATTTTTGATGCACCGGGCTGATATACACGGGTTTATTCGGATCCTCGGCATCAAAGACCTTGACCCTGGTGTAGAGGTAATATGCCGGGGCAAGCTGGTCTTCCTGCGACGCAGTGAAGCTCGTGTCTACCCAGGACGGGGTCGAACCCATTTCCCAGATCAAGGTCACGGATTCCCTGCTTTTAGCGATAAATTCGTATTTAAAATCAGGGTCGATCTCCTGGAAACAGCGGGCGCAATCAGAGTTCTCGTTCAGCGTCGTCAGGCAGTCCACTGCCTGGTTGGTCAAATCAGCGCAATCCTGAGACTTGATGCTCCAATTGCAGGTCGAAGAATCAGCGATATCCTTGCATTCCTGCCTGCCGCAGATCTGGTCATACAAAAGCCGGTCACAGGGCGGCTGTTTGTCGGGACGGTAGCAGTTATCCTTGCAAACTTTATCCTTACATTTCTCGTTCGCATCCTGGCACGCTTTGTAGTCG
>JAQTMD010000117.1 GCA_028714595.1 Candidatus Omnitrophota bacterium | reverse complement strand
CGAGCGTGGGTCTGTGGTTCATCCTGAAAGGCCTGTAACGTTTAATCCCGGGGCTCCATGTGCACCACGACGTCGGAGACGCCCGCGATGCCGCGGGTCAGCGCTTCCTCGATGGCGTCACTGATGCGGTGGGCCTCATCCATGTGCATGTCGGGTTTGACCAGGACGTGCAGATCGATGTGGATGTCGTCCTCGCGGCCGCGGGTGCGGATCTTATGGCAGGCCTGTACGCCCCGGATGGACAATACTATATCGGATATCTTTTTCTCATCCATGATCACTGCGGTGTCGCAGAGCACGCGGGAGCTTTCGCGGATTATCTCGAATGCGGCGTGGGCGATAAACAGCGAGATCATCATGGTCACGATAGGGTCAAGGATGACCAGGGCGGGATTTATCTTCATGACGGCAAGCCCGGCGATGACCGACAGGGAGGTAAAGATATCCGCCTTGGTATGCAGGGAATCCGAGATCAGGATATCGCTGTGTAGGAGTTTTCCTCTCTTGTACTCGTAGGTCATCACCAGGAAGTTTATCCCCAGCGTGGCCAGCATGATAACAAAACTGGCCAGGTCAATGGACGGGGTAACGGGATTGCGCAGCCGCTCGATGCCTTCTTTCAGCAGATTAAAGCAGACGATGAAAAGCAGTGCGGCAATGATCAGGGAGAACAGGGTCTCGTATTTTTTGTGGCCGTAGGGATGGTCGCGGTCTACGGGCTGGCAGGCGAAATGGATGCCGATAAGGCAGATGATATTCGAGGTGCCGTCTGAAAGCGAGTGGAAGCCGTCTGCGGTCATGCTGGCGCAGCGGGTCAAATACCCATAGATGATCTTTGCCAGGGCTACGGCCCAATTCAGGGCAAGGATCCACACCAGGATCGTGCGGATCCTGCGGTAGTGGAGGGCGGTATCGGAAGCAAACGTCATAGGATAATTATACTCCAGCCGAGGCCGATTTCAATGCTTTTTGCGGATTGCCGCTTTCGCGGTTATGTGGTACAATGACTGAAAAAAGCGCGAGGTGTCCATGGTGGATATTACGTCGGTCAGGATCAAGAAGCCGGACGAAATCAATGTGATCATCGGACAGAGCCATTTCATCAAGACTGTCGAAGACCTCTATGAAACGCTTGTTACTGCGGTCCCAGGGATCAAGTTCGGCCTTGCTTTTACGGAATCATCAGGCGCCTGCAAGGTCAGGGTGGAAGGCACCGACAATGATCTCAAAAAGCTCGCCGCGGATAATGCCGTCGCAGTCGCCTGCGGTCATGCGTTCTTCATCGTGCTCAAGGATACCTATCCGATCAATGTTTTAAACGCCGTCAAGATGGTACCCGAGGTCTGCACCGTCTATTGCGCCACCGCCAACCCCGTGGAGGTCATCATCGCAGAAAGCGAGGCCGGCAGGGGGATCCTGGGCGTGATCGACGGCGCAAAACCGAAAGGCATCGAGAACGCCGATGACGCGGCCTGGCGCAAAGGGCTGCTGCGCAAGATCGGCTATAAACTCTAGATTGGAATAATGGTTCTACGATATATCCGGAGACGTTTTGATGCCCTCTTTGCCAGGGTAGTACTGGAAATCGGCGCCGCGATCGTATACTCCATGCCGCCGCAGCGGCTTTCCCGCGTGGCCCGGGGGCTGGGGAATTTCCTCTACGCCGTGCTCTACCGTCAGCGCCGGACTGCCTATAACGGTCTTGAGCGTGCCTTTGGCGGACAGAAGAGCCCTGCAGAGCGCAGGCGGATCGTACACGAATGTTTCGTCAACATGGCCAAGTGCGGGGTAGAACTCTTGAGTTGGGTCGGCCACGCTCCCTATGCGCGCCGCAGCATCAGGTTCCAAAACCTTGCAGTGCTTGACAGGGCCCTGGCCAAAGGCAAGGGAGTGATCCTCGTCAGCGGCCATTTCGGCAATTTCCCGCTTATCCTCGTGCGCCTGGCGCTTGAAGGGTATAAGACGTCGGTGATCATGCGGCCGATCAAGGAAATGCGGCTGATCAGGATGTTTGACTCTGCGCGCCGCAGGATGGACATCGAAACGGTGCTGACCATCCCGCGCATCTCGTGCGTGTCAGGGTCGATCCGCAGCCTGCGTTCCAACCGCGTCATGCTTCTGCCTATTGACCAGAATTTCGGCACCGGCGGGGTATTTGTGGATTTCTTCGGCACCAAGGCCGCCACTGCTACGGGGCCGGTGGTGCTGGCGCAGCGCACGGGCGCGGCGATCGTGCCGTGTTTTATCGTCCGCCAGAAGGATGATACCCATACCGTGATCTTTGAGCCGGAATTTTCTCTGCGCAAAGGGGATAATGAACACGAGACCATTGTCAGAAGCGTCCAGGCGCTGACGGATATCATCGAATCATACATCCGCCGTTACCCCGAACAGTGGACATGGATTCATCGCAGATGGAAAGCCCGGCCGCGCCCTCAGGTGGGGTGAAGGCTTTTACGACGGACGTAGAAAATGTAACACCCAGTTTATAAGGGGGAATTGGTGTCGTATCTCTATACGGGGAGGTGAGCGTATGGCAGAAGAGGCGAAACAGCAAGGAAAGAGTGAAGGGGTCTCCAAGGTGCTGCGGACGATGCTCATGATCGTAGTGGGAATCGCGTTCCTGGCCCTCGGCGGCTATTTTCTCTACCGCGGCTGGGGGTACGTGATTGCCCTGGTCAAAGGCACCATCGGGTTGTTTTGCATCCTGGTGGGTGTCATCTTCCTGGCAATGGCCAAGGATTGAGCCGGCGTTCTTAAGGCATACACGCAAACCGTATCCTGCTTTGCTCAAAAGGGGAAGAGGGTTTTTGCGTTTTCCCCCCTGACCCCTTCTGTTTAAGCGCGCCGGACGAGAGTTTATTAAAGCTTTACTATCGTTTTTTTTCTAGTATAATAAACGTATTTATATCCCTGCTACAATTGATGTCCGGGAAGAAATTGAGGAGAGCCGGATGGAACTGTCATTGAACAGCGAGATCACCACAAGTAAAACCGCTTCCCGGGCTATCGGGGTCGCCGCATTTGTGATACTGACCTGCCTGGGCGCGTTTGTCCGTATTCCGCTGGTAATAAGTCCTGTCCCGCTCACGCTGCAGACCTTTTTTGTGCTGTTGTCCGGCGCCTGTCTCGGTGCGCGGCGGGGAGCTCTGAGCCAGGGGCTGTACTGTTTGCTGGGAACCCTGGGACTGCCTGTCTTTACCGGCGCAGGATTCGGCTTATTGTATCTGGCAGGACCGACCGGCGGATACCTGGCAGGGTTTGTGGTTGCCGGGCTTGTGCTCGGAAGGTTCATCGGTACGGCGAGAAATCTTGCCCGGGTCTTTTGTCTCATGTGCCTGGCAGACGCGATACTTTTAGGCATGGGCGCCGGGTGGCTGGCAATCGGCTGCGGGTTTTCAATTGCTCAAGCGTTTACTGCCGGGATGCTGGTGTTCGTGCCCGGCGACCTGATCAAGGCCTTTGCGGCGAGCCTTGTGTATCAGAAGATCAGAAACCGCTGCAGCGAGGTTTTTTGAAAGGGAGGAGAACATGAAGATACGATCGTGTATTTTTACGGTGATCATCGCGGGTCTGGTGTGCGTTGCCGGGGCTGCGTCAGCGCAGCAGCCCGCTGCACCGGCGGCTCCGGTTTCCGAGGAGACCCCGCCGTCTGCGGTCGAACCGATACCCGAATGGCTCTACGGTGAGATCGCCGCAGTAAACGTCGGCGATAAGAGCTTCCAGGTGAAATACATCGATTTTGACAAAGATATTGAGAAGCAGGCAACCATTTATGCGGACAAGCAGACGGTGTTCTCGGGCGTGGCGTCTCTGGATGATCTCAAGCTTCAGGATATCGTCAATGTGGATTACGTCATCGATCCGCAGGGTAAGAACATAGCGGTTGCCGTCAGCGTGGAAAAACCCGAGGATATTGAGGATATAGGCATCAGCGACTTGCCCGGCGAGCTCAAAGACGCCCAGCCGCTGCCCCGGGAGCCGGAATCCGCGATGCCCGAAGGGACCAGTCCCGCGGCCGCCGGCGCCCCGGAAGAAACGCCGCAGTCAAAATAGCAAAGGGAAGAGGTTTCAGAAAATCACGCGAAGGCAGGAAACCATTCCTGCCTTTGTCTTTTCTTATGAAAAAGTTCAAGCTTGTCATCTTTGATCTGGACGGCACGCTGGTCAATGCCTATGCCGCCATTGCCGGGAGTTTTAACTTCACCATGCGCAAGATAGGCCGTCCCCTTCAGAGACCCGCGGTCATCCGCGCGGCAGTGGGCTGGGGTGACCGCAATCTCCTGCGTCCGTTCGTGAAGCCGCAGAACCTGGACCGCGCCCTTGCGATCTATCGCCGCCACCATGCCGCGAGTCTGGTACGTTACAGCCGTCTGTACGCAGGGGCCAAGCGACTGCTGACGTGGCTCAAGAAAAACGGTTATAAGCTCGCCGTCGCCAGCAACCGGCCCACGCGGTTTTCACGGATACTGATGAGGCATCTGGGCATCGCCGGATATTTTGACTATTGTCTGTGCGCCGACAAACTCGACAAAGGCAAGCCGCACCCCCTGATGCTGCGGCGTATCATGCAGAGGCTCGCGGTACTGCCGGAGGAGACCCTCTATGTCGGAGACATGGTGATCGACGCCCGTGCAGGCAGGAGGGCGCGTGTCAAGACGGCGATCGTCACCACCGGTTCGAGTTCGAGAACGGAGATCGCACGGCTTAAGCCCTGGAGGATCATCGGATCTCTCAATGGGCTGCGCGGCTTGCTTTCTCCGTCGCAACAGTAAGGTCAGAATTGCCTTGACAGTGCTTCTTGCGCGGGTATAAAATTTAGGTTATAAGCAGAGGTGAAATGAAAAAAATCGCGGTATATTTTTGCTGCGCGTCGTTCGTCTTATTTATAACCGGCTGTCGGACGATAGAAAAGATTACCCAGCCGCAGACAGCACAGGATCGGGCTGCAGGGACTTCCCCGCTGCCCCCCTACAGCGGCCTCAAGGCCCGCATTGCCGTGGCTGATTTTGATATCAAGGCG
>JAQTMD010000116.1 GCA_028714595.1 Candidatus Omnitrophota bacterium | reverse complement strand
GCACGGTCAGCCACATCCAGCCGTCGGCAGTACGGATCTTGTTGCGGTTCTGGAATTCCCGCTCTTTATACTGCACCGTATCCAGGAACACGAAGCAGTCGCTGCGCGCTATCTTGTCAAAGAAACCGAGCCACGGCAGATACTGCGGCTGGTGCACCGAGACGATCATTGCCCTGCCTTCTTCCTGACGAACACGGGGTTGGTATAGACCGTTGCCTGCGCGGATTCTATCACGCAACGGTAAAAAGAGTTTTCCTCGACGGCGAGGTCATCGAAGGTGACCGTAAAAGGCGACTGTCCCTCGCGCGTGTCCACGACCTCCCCGTTTTTCACTAATTGTATCTTAAAACCCTGGGGCTGTCCACGCAAAAGATTCCCGCGCACCGTGACCATGCACGGACCCTGCGCGTCGAGCGTCTCGCCCGAAGTCTTTGCAGTGCCGGTGCGGGCATCGCTGACACTGAACTCTTCCAGCACAAAATCGCGGCTCGCCGGCCCGCGCACGATATAGCAGCGCCCCTGCCGCAGCGCGCGAAAGATCGCCTCCCTGGTAAAGGAATCGGCAAGGACCACGGTACGCAGGTCTTTGAGCGCTTTGGCGAGATCCGGTCCGTCATCAAAGCCGAGCGCTGCGATGGCCCAGACAGGCTGCCTTCCGGGGACCCGGCAGTACGCGCTCAAGAGACGGTCCCATACCCCGCCCACTGCGCCGGTCTGCTTAAGACCTTCATACAACAGGGTAAAACCGGTATAGCCGCGCGTACGGTACAGGTCGAGCGGATACGCCTGCGTCCGGATCTTCACCGGCCCGTCGCTGGAAACATTTTCAATGTCCGGATGCGCCCAGAACACCAGGCCTCCCCGGAGGCTGACATAATCGATGTAGTTCTGGTACGGCAGGGCTTTTTGATCGCCGTGGTACTGGTCGAACAGCACGGTGCGAAACGGGAAATTATTCATAAGGAAAACGCTGCCCGCACAGCACAAAAGAACGCCGGCGATCCGCCATCTCTTCGCAGCGGGGCCCAGCGGCCTTCCTGTTTCATCGCTGTAGCCGGACGATCGCCTTTTCAGGCAGGCAACGCCGATAACCACCAAGGCAAGCGGCCATAGCAGCAGGGTATCCCTGAAACGAAAAGGTTGCATAAGCCCCCGGGGATTCCCGATGATCGGAAGGCGCTCCAGCGATGCTGCGTCCTCAATCCCCATAGTGATGAAATGTTTATGCCAGTCTTTCAGGACAAAAGTCTCATCCAGGACTTCTCCCTGCCAGTAATAGAAGGGAGCGGATTCAATGCCGGGGATGACGATGATATCTTTGTTCTTTTCCTGTACCTCTGCCACAAGGTCAAGATAACGCCTGATCCCGAACGTAAAAATGGATTTTTCCTGCACCGTCCTTTTGATGACGCGGCGCAGCGGCCAAACGCCGTACTCCCAGCGCATGAGGTCGCGGTCGGTCAGCACCACTGCCTTGAATCCGCTCTCTTGCGCTGCCCGGACGATCTCATCCGCGGAGTATGAGCCGTCGCTTACCAGGGAGGAGACCTGGATAACGCAGGGTATTTGCATCAGGTCGCCGGCAACGGCAACCCCGCATAAGAAAAAAGACCAGACAACAGCAAGGAAAATCCGTACCCGCATCATTGCCGCCCCGGCCGGTTGCGCATTTCGAGGTACACGCGACTTATGTTTTGGGCCAGGCGCCCGGCCCCGAACCTGTTCTTTACAAAGTCCTGCGCATTCTGCGCCATGGCACGGCGCCTGGGAGGGTCGTTCAATAACTCTTCGATCACTTGCTGCAGGGCCGCTGCGTCTGCGGCAGGGACCAGGATGCCGGTCTCTCCGTCTTTGACGACTTCCGGTATGCCGCCGACCTTTGTTGCCACCACCGGCACTGCCTGGGCCTGGGCCTCGATAAGCACGAGGCCCACTGCCTCGTTGAGCGACGGCAGGACCAGGATATCAAACGCAGACATCAATACCGCAGCGTTCTCCTGCCATCCGACGAACATGACCCTGTCTGCCAGCCCCCGGGCGCTCGCCTTGTCTGCCAATTCCCGGCGAAGGCTCCCCTCTCCCATAAACACAAAAACCACGTTTCCGTATCGAGCGAGGATCCCGTGCGCCGCCTCCAGCAGGTAGGCCGGGCCCTTGATCGGCTCAAGCCTTCCGACGAATCCGATCACGGTCTGGTCCAGGCCTATGCCCAAGAGCGTTCGCACCTGGTCGCGGGATTTGATGGCCGGGCTCAACTCTTCAAATTCAACGGCAGTGGGCAAAGCGATCGTCCTGGCGGAATCGGAGACGCCGTACGAGATGTAGTCTGCGCGCTCCAGTTCGGTCAGCACTATCACTTTTGCGGTCAACGAGGTCAGGAACTTTTCGATCAGGACGATGATGCCGGAAATAAAACGGTTGTAATACCCGTAGAAATTGTGGCCGTGCGGCGTGTGGATGATCACCCTCACCCCGGCGCAGAACGCTGCGAGCCTGGCGAGCGCCCCGGCCTTGGCGGTATGGGTGTGCACGATATCGAACTTCTCCTTGCGAAATACCGCATACAATCTCCGGAAGGTTGCGAAGTCGTCGGCGACGTGCGGGTCCCGGACCAGTCGCGGCATAAAGATTATCCGGTCCTTGAACTCTGCGAAGAACGCCGTTGTCTTCTGCGTGGGATGGCGGGTAAGCCCGACGATAATACGCAGGTCGAAGACGGCCGGGTCAAGTCGCTCGCAGATGATACGGAAGATATCGGGAGAGCCGCCCCAGTCCATGCGGGTGATCACCTGGCAGACCTTTATTTTATCGTTCATGGTCCCTTTAATAGCGGTACAGTTCCGTGCACCGCACGCACGCCGGGAACATCCGGCTCTGCCGGAGCAGGCGGCGGAATTTGAGCGCGCTTTGGCTGTTCCAGATTTCCCCGAAGGGCAGCTCTTTCACGTTGCCGAACGAATAGCTGGAATTCAGGCAGGGCCTGACTTCTCCGTCGGGAAAGACGTATGCCACCAGCCACGGGCTGACGCACCGGCAATTCTGCGCAGGCGGCTGATAACAGGGATTCCGGTAGTAGTCAACGAGTTCCGCGCAGGAAAAATTCGGATAAAAATCTACGCTAAACGGGGTTTTACGGGAAATGATCTCGCGGCGTTTGTGCTCCAGCGCCCCGGGGTCGATGCCGGGCTCACAGACGAATCCTTCCCATTCGCCGGAAGTGCTTCCGAGCCGTTCGTCGAAGGCCTTTTGTTTCTCCATCGTCTGCCGGTCAAGGAAGATGAGATTATGAAAGGTCAGGGAGTTTGCTTTCGCCGTTTCGGCGACCGCAAGCATCTGCTCAAGCTGACGGTAATTATATCTGGTGATCGTGCTCTGCAGGTTGATGAGCGGTTTTGCCGTTCGCAGAACGGCCTTTGCGCGATTGACCCGGTCAATCCCTGCCATGATACGGTCAAAGAGCCCGGGCATGCCGCGGATATCGTCGTGCAACTGGCGGGATCCGTCGAGCGAGATGTTGAGCTCGTCAAGGCCGCTTTCCACCAGGCTCCGGGCGACCGCTTCCAGCATCGAACCGTTGGTGATCATCAGACAGTGCATGCCCTTGCCCTTAATGTAGCTGATCAATTCCATGCACGACGCATACAAAAGCGGTTCCCCTCCGAACAGCGTGATGCTCGGACGCCAGACCCCGGCGATATCGTCGAGCAACTTTTGATATTCGGCAAAAGACAGCTGTGCCTTCAGGATGTCCGGGCCTTCCTGTTTTGTCACCCCGCCCTCTCCCCACTGCCCGCACATCTTGCAGCGCAGGTTGCAGCGGTGCGTCAAAAACAAGGTGAGGGATTCAGGGACAAACGCGAATCCTGCGCCTGCGGCATAATGCGCGTATGCCATCATGCGCAAGCCGAACACTCCCAGCGCATACCCCGGCTGCCGGCAGGCCTTGGTAAAGAATCTCGGGATGTTTCTCAACGGTATCATGATCCCCTCACCTGTTTCTTTATCACGGCGACGATCCGTTCCAAATCCGAGGACGACAGGCCTGGATAGACGGACAGCGCCAGCAGATGATCGGCAACATACATCGCGTTCGGGAAATCTTCCTTATTGTAACCTACATCGAACATCCGATGCAACGGCTGCACATACATCCGCGATGTCTCAAAACCCGCCTTCCACAGGTCCGATTGCACCGACGCAAGGCGCACGGCATCCTCAAACAGGATCGGAAGCCGGTTAAAGACGCAGAACACGTTTGCGGGTATCTCCGGAAGGATCACGCCGGCTGTATCCCTGAGGCCGTTGATAAGGAACCTGCCGTTGTTATACCTGGCTAAAAACAGCTGATCCGCCCGGGGTAAGAGCCGCGAGCCCAGGAACGCCCTGCAGCCGGAAAGCTGCGTTGCGCTGAAATCTTTCGGCGGCGCAATCTCTTTGTATCGAGAAACCAGCGGCTGCAGCGCTGCGTACGTCCATGGGTTTGTCCCCAGCCGATACGCTGCGATCTCAAAGGCCAGCCGCAGGCGCTGTTGAGCCGCAGGCTCAAGCGCCGCCAAAACCTCCTCGAGATTGCGCGCATGTTCGGCGCTGTCGGTAGTGATGCAGCCGCCGCCGAAGGTGGTAAAGTTTTTTCCCCGGTTGAAGCTCGTGAAGCTGATGTCGCCGAAGCTTCCCGTCGGAAAGTCGTTGATCCGTGAACCCATGGACTGGCAGCAGTCTTCGATCAACATTGTCTCGGCTTTGAGCTGCGTACGCAGGGAAACGATATCGCGCATCGGCAGGCCGAACATGTGCACCGCCACCACGGCAAGCGTATCGACGGATATGCGGGCAGCCAGCGACTGGGTGTCCATGTTGAAATCCCTGAGCGAGACATCGCAGAGCACGGGGATCAGGCCCGCCTTTCTGACGGCGACCACGAGGCTTCCTGCGGTGTATGCGGGCAGGATGACGTGCGTGCGATGGGATCTGCGCTGGAGCGCCTCCAGGATAAGATAAAAAGCGGTGATGCCGGCATAACACGGGTAGCGGTACGCTCCTG
>JAQTMD010000115.1 GCA_028714595.1 Candidatus Omnitrophota bacterium | reverse complement strand
CTCCCCCGAAATAAAACGGCGCCGCCGGACCAAGATATTTCCAGAGCATACCCGCAACGAATGACGCCGGAAATAACCCGATGCCCACCAGCGTGGCATGCAGGCCGATGGCAGTGGCCTTGAGCTCGCCCGGCGCGATGTCGGTCACCAGCGCCTTTTCCACCCCTTCGGTAAATCCCATGTACATGCCGTAAATGGCAAACAATACCCAGAACGCGGCGAGATTCGTGTTCACGGCAAAACCCGCATAGACTACCGCATAAAAAATATAACCGAATACCAGGATTTTCTTGCGGCCGATTTTATCGGAAAGGCGGGAGGCCGGGTAGGTAAAAAGCACCCGGGAGATATTATAGACAAGGTAAAGCAGTATTACTACCGAGAGGGGATTTCCCGCTCTCTGGGCTTTCAGCAGAAGGAACTGATTCGAGGAATTGCCCAGCGTAAACAGAAAGGTGAAGATCAAGAACAGTTTCAACCTCCTGTCAAGCCTGTTCCATTCCAGCTTCAGTTTATTTTTCGCTCCCCCTGCGTCGGGATTCCGCTTTTCCTTCACGAGGAGTAAAAACATGACGCCCAGAGAAGCCGGGATCAAGGACAGAAGGATGATGGTGCGGATATCGTCCTTATAGAACACCACAAAAAAATAGGCCAGGAGAACGCCGCCTACCGCGCCCAGCGCGTCAAGGCTGCGGTGCAGGCCGAATGCAGCGCCCCGTTTTGCGGAACCTGAGGCTTCGGCAATAAGCGCGTCCCGGGGAGCGGTCCTGATCCCTTTGCCGAAACGATCGATTACTCTCCCGAATAAGACATACATCCAGCTGGAGGAAAAGAAGAGGAACAGCTTGCCGGCGGCGGAATTGGCATACCCGAAGATGGTAAACGGTTTCCTCTTCTTTACTTTGTCCGACCAGTACCCTGAAAACACCTTTAAGAGACTGGCCACGCTTTCCGCAATGCCTTCTATCAGGCCCAGGATAGCGGGGCTGGCCCCGAGCGTGCCGGTCAAGAAAACGGGCAGGAGCGGATAGATCATCTCGCTGGAGATGTCGGTCAAAAAACTGGTGAGACCAAGGATGATTATGTTGAACATTGCGTTTTCCCTTTCCCGCATGCCGAGGCTATCCTGCACAGCGGACAAAACCTGCGCCAGGCGCCTGACGCGAACCAGAAAAAGATAAGGCAGGCGACGACAAACCAATCGCCCCATGACGTATAGATCGAGAGCATGCCCCGGGGGTTACGCAGTTCGCGCGTCCGGCCCCCGGCGACAAAGATCTTCTCCCCGTCCTCTTCGACCAGCGAAATCGCCTTGCCCTGCGGACTGATGAATCCCGAGATGCCGGTATTTGCGCTGCGCACGACATTGACGCGGTTCTCCACGGCACGGAACACCGAGGCCTGGAAATGCTGCTCGGCAGCCGAGGTCTTTTTATACCAGGCGTCATTGGTGATATTGACCAGGAAATGCGCGCCCCTTTTGACGAATTCGCGCGCCAGTTCAGGGAATACGTCCTCAAAACAGATGAGCACCCCGAAACGCGACCGCGCGCTGTGAGCAGGGCCCGAACCAAGATAGACGTCAAAGATGGTGAAGTCTTTGCCCGGCGTGGCATCGCCGATGGGGACCACCGTTTCCAGGAACGGCAGCACCTTTTTCAAAGGGACATACTCGCCGAACGGCACCAGGTGCAGCTTATCGTAGCCGGCTTCGAGAGTGCCGTCGGAAGAAACCAGCAGCGCGCTGTTATAAAACATCTGATTGCGCCTGGTGATCGCGCCGATGAGCATCGATACCTCATGGCTGCGGGCAAATGCCGCGGCCATCCCCAGGTAACGCGGCTCGTCCTCTACAATCGTCGGCAGGCTTGCCTCAGGCCAGACCAGCAGGTCCGGCGCGCTCGCGCTTGACTGCGCCGAGATCGCCAGATACTGCTCAAGGATACTTCCGCGCGCTGCCGGATCCCACTTCGACTCCTGCGGGATGTTCGCCTGGATGACCGCCACCTTGATGGACTTGCGCGTATCGGCTTTATCGAGCCGATGCAGCGCGAAAAAACCATACCCCGCTGCGACAGCCAGGCACACACACGGCACTGCCAGGGTTTTAATCAGAAAGACCCGGCGATCCTTTCTATCGTGCGCGCGAGGCGCCGCAAAAGCCGAATACAGGCAGGCATTGACCATCATCACCACAAACGATACCCCCCAGGCGCCGAAGATGTCCGCGATCTGGATGACCGGCAGGTTCAGGTATTGGCTATACCCCAGGAGTGCCCAGGGGAACCCGGTCAACAGGTGGCTGCGCGCATACTCAAGCACCACCCACGCAGAAGCCAGCAACAATGAGCTCAGGATATCATGAACTGATGAGCCCGCCGAAGGCGGCCTTGACGTTACGAGAGAGAACGCCAGGCCGAAAAAACCGAAGTAGAACGCCAGATATAATACCAGAAGGACTGTCCCGACCAGCGTCACGTGGACAAGCCAATAGATCACGAACGACCAGAAGACGACGCCGGCAAGGTATGCCAGGAGAAAAGCTTTGGTCTTCGATTTTTCTTTGAGGCAGACAAACAGCGGGACGAAGGCGACCCAGGCGAGGAATTCGAGGTTCGCGGCGGGGAACGACAACGACAGCACAACGCCCGAAATGACGGCGAGAAAAAAATCTTTCCAGACCGGTGACTGGCGACTGGTGAGTGGTGACATCAGGCGGACTGCTGCGTCACTGCCCGCAGCACTTTTTATATTTTTTCCCCGAACCGCAGGGACAAGGGTCGTTCCTGCCGACTTTGGGATGGTCGGATTTTATCGGCCCGGCAGGAGGCCTTTGGGCACCGGACGGCTCCGGCGGCTGCACGCTCAAGCTCTCCCGGCTCGCAGGCCGCGCTACATCAGGATGAAGTTCCTCGTGACGGGCGGTAAAGACGCCCCTGAACCGTTCCGGCCGCGCCGGGGCGAGCTTCAGGATCGCATCCAGCGCTTCCTCCTCGATACCGTCGATCATCTGGTTGAAGTAATTGAAGGCCTCGTTCTTGTATTCGATCAGGGGATCGCGGTGTCCGTAGGCGCGCAGGCCGATACCCTCGCGCAGCTTGTCCATGGAATAGAGGTGGTCCTTCCACTTGGAGTCCACGATCTGTAAAAAGACCATGCGCTCCAGGTAACGCATCATTTCCTCGCCCACGCCCTTCTCTTTTGTTTCGTAGGAGCCGACCACCGCGCCGGAGAGCGCCTGCCTGGCTTCTTCGGCATGTTTTCCTTTCAGGGACCGCGCATCGGGCTCGATGCCAAACCTGGTTTTGGCGGCAGCCACAAGTGCGCTGACTTCCTCGTCGCCATCGGGCACCACGCCTTCTTTGGCGTATTCGGCGACCAGCCCGGCAATACCCTCCCCGATCATCGCATAGATCTCGTCTTTCAGCGAGGCCCCTTCCAGGATCTGGCGGCGCTGGCCGTAGATGACCTCGCGCTGCTTGTTCATGACATTGTCGTACTCGAGCAGCTGCTTGCGGATCTCGAAGTTATGCTGCTCGACGCGGTGCTGCGCGGTCTCGATGGACTTGGAGATCTGGTTCGCCAGTATCCCTTCCTTCAGCGTCAGCGGCTCGCCGTTGGTCTCGATGCCGGCGAGCATCTTGATGACGAATTCAGGGGCAAACAGGCGCATCAGGTCGTCTTCGAAAGAAACGAAAAAGCGCGACGAGCCGGGGTCGCCCTGGCGGCCGCAGCGGCCGCGCAACTGGTTGTCGATGCGCCGCGACTCGTGGCGCTCGGTGCCGATGACGTGCAGGCCGCCTAAGCCCACGACCGTCGCATGCTCCTGGTCGGTCTCTTTCTTGTAGGTCTCCAGGACCTTTCTATAGTCCTCGGGGGCGGGATTTTCGCCTGCTGCAATGCGCTGTTTCACGATGCTTTTGGCGATGAATTCCGCGTTGCCGCCCAGCAGGATGTCCGTGCCGCGGCCGGCCATGTTCGTGGCAATGGTCACGCCTTTGAACCTGCCTGCCTGGGCCACGATGGAGGCTTCCATCTCGTGGTATTTGGCGTTCAAGACCTGGTGCGGGATGCCTTTCCTGCGCAGCATGTCCGAAAGGATCTCGGACTTGTCGATGGCTATGGTGCCGACCAGCATGGGCCTGCCCTTGGCATGCAATTCCGCTATCTCGGCGACCACTGCGTCGAATTTCTCCTTCTCGGTCTTGTAGACCACGTCGGGGTAGTTGGCGCGGACGAGCTGGCGGTTGGTGGGAAGCGATACCACATCGAGTTTGTAGATGGCCTTGAACTCGTTGGCCTCGGTGTATGCGGTACCGGTCATGCCGGAGAGCTTCTCGTACATGCGGAAGTAGTTCTGGAAGGTGATGGTGGCAAGCGTCTGGTTTTCCTGTTCGATGCGCAGCCCCTCGTTTGCCTCGATGGCCTGGTGCTGGCCGTCCGACCAGCGCCTGCCGGGCATGAGCCTGCCCGTGAACTCGTCCACGATGATCACCTGGCCGTCCTTGACGATGTATTCCCGGTCGCGCTTGAAAAATTCCTTTGCCCGCAGCGCCTGGATGATGTGGTGCTTGTGCTCCATGGTCTCGAGGCTGTGCAGGTTGTCCACGCCCCAGAGCCGCGCCGCCTTTGCCTCCCCTTCCTCGGTCAGGGATATGGTGTGGGCCTTTTCGTCGGCTGCATAATCGAATCCTTTTGAGAGATCCTGGCCCTTGTATTTGGCGTCGATCTCGTCGCTCTCGGTGATGCGCCTGCCGCGCAAGCCGTCGGCGATGCCCTTGGCAGTGTAGTACTTGTCGGTCGATTCTTCGCTGGCGCCCGAGATGATAAGCGGGGTCCTGGCCTCATCGATAAGGATGGAGTCGACCTCGTCCACGATGGCATAGAAGAAGTCGCGCTGCACGAGGTCTTTGAGGGAATATTTCATGTTATCGCGCAGGTAATCGAACCCGAACTCGTTATTGGTGCCGTAGGTGATGTCGCAGCCGTATGCCTGCTGCCGCTCTTCGTCGGACATGTCGTGCTGGATGCAGCCCACCGAGAGCCCCAGGAATTCATAGATC
>JAQTMD010000114.1:4680-5141 GCA_028714595.1 Candidatus Omnitrophota bacterium | reverse complement strand
TGCCCGGGCATAGAGCTTATCCCAGTATTTCCTGCCCATACCGGTTTCGGGCGAGGTGTAGCGGGCAACGTCTTTCTTCAACTGCAGGTCAGCTTCCAGGAGCACCTTGCCCACGTCGGTCTTTTCCAGGGCCGGATTGATGATGTCATGGGGGGAATCAGGCCGCAGGTTCACCCAGAAAACGCTGTTGGGAAGCCGCAGGCCGACCTGGAAATAATCGAACAATCTCCTGGTGTCAGCGGTCAAGTTCTTGGTGTCGAGCTTTTTCTGGTCGCCGGGGTCCAGGAACAGGGAAAAATCTCGGCTCTTGCTGTCAAAGGAAAGCGAACGCAGCTGCACAGGCCGGAATGTATCGGGGCTGATCAATCCCTGCAGGTACTGGGGGATCGGCATCTGCGGCGCCACCTGGGCAAACCCTGTTTGCTCGAAGAAAAAACAGAAGCTTATTGCCAGGGCGATGA
>JAQTMD010000114.1:0-4670 GCA_028714595.1 Candidatus Omnitrophota bacterium | reverse complement strand
GCGATGATTTGATTGATTCTTCTTCTCATTTTAATCCTCAACCTTTAATAAATTCTTTTCGAAAGTCATTGAGAAGGCAACAAAAAAAGCCACGAACTATTGGCCGCTAAAAACGACCCATATCCGTGGCAATCAAAACAAATATAAAATATAATTATATATTACCTTATAAAGCAAAGTTTAACATACAGAATAACGAATGTCAAGGCAGCCCAAAGAAAAAAGACCAACCCCCGGGGTTCAACCCCGGGGGTTGAACCCCGGGGGTTGTTGAATTTATTTCCTGCGCAGCTTGCGCGCGCCTGCCAGCGCCCCGGCACCCAGTAAAAACAACGCGCATGATACCGGCTCCGGCACCACTCCCACCGGCCGCAGCTGGCCGATGGTATCGCCGTCGGCAAAATTATAGGTCTTCCAGCCCAGCCACTCGTTATACTGGCCGAGATAATAAATATTACTGTCGCCGGAAACGATATTCGTGATGTTGTTGCCGCTTACGTCAAAATCAAAACTGTCCGGCTGGATAGTGCCGGTGTACAACGCGCCCCAGGTCCCGTTATCCTGCGGCAACAGGGTAAACGTCCCGCCGCCGAAATTCACGTCGCCCCAGTTGAAATTATTCTGATATCCCAGGACTTCGTCCGGCCCGACGTCCGCGCCGTTAAAGATGACCGTATGCGCCCCGGCCGTAAAGTTCAGCCGGCCGTTAAACGTTTGATAGTCAATCGCGCGCGTGCTCTGGCTCCTGAAATCCCTTGCCACGCTGACCCATCCTGCCTGGAGAAAGCCGTCCGGCTCTATGATCAGGTCCTGAAAATACGATTGCGACCCCGCGTCGCTGATCAAGGCGTTGAAGTTGCGGAATTCACCGCCTACTGCCGCGTTGGTATTGGTCACCCGAAATGTCCCGTAATTATGCACGATTCCGTTAATCGTGCGCGTCCCTGTGCCGCTCAACTCTACCGTCGCGCCTGCAGAGTTAGCGATACAGGCGTTCAGCGTGCCGCCGGAATAATTGAACCTGTCGTTATTGTTGATGGTGTGGGCGTTGAGCGTGCCGCCGGAAAGGTTATACACGCCGGTGCTTACGTTGCCCACGGGCGTTCCGGAGATGACCACGTTCTGAACTGCCGTGACTGTCCCGCCGTATTGATTAAAAACGCCGTCGCCCCGGTTGCCCACCACGATGTCTCCGTTAAAATCGCCGTCTTCATCAAGCACGTTCAGGAAGCCGTCATACATAGTATACGTGCCCGAGCTGTTATCCTGCCGCGCGAGCCAGAGCGGGTAATTCACCATGTTCACCGTGCCGCCGTGCTGGTAAAAATTACCGGTCCCGCCCCATTCGCCCACTGCCATTCCGTCGGCGTCGAATTGGCCGCCCCGCATCTCGTACGTGCCCACGCCGGTCGCAGCCGCGCCCAGATACACCGCCGAATCGTGCGCGTCAAAAAATCCGCCGTCCTGATAAAAATACCCTTCGCCCTCCCTGCCGATAAAAACCTCTTTGTAATCCGGTATCGTTCTATTGACCTCAAGCGTGCCGCCGCCCAGATAATACTCTCCGTAGGAATCTTCCTCCGAGCCAAGAATAAAATTATCGCCCATGGAATTAATGCCGCCGTACTGAGAGAACCAACCGGATCCGCGCCGGCCGATGATCTCTTCTCCGTCTGAAAGGACCGTGCCGTCGTACAGCTCCAGCGTTCCGTTCCCCGTAGGCTCATTGCCCAGCACGATATGGTAACCGACATGCGTGGTGCTGTCAAACGCGTCAAGCATGAAGTATCCCTGCCCGTCGTGGCCGATATTCAGGCTTCCGCCCGTCTGAAGATCGCCTCCGTACAGATAATAATTGCCGGTGGTGGATGTGCCCTGGCCGAGGTTAAGGTCTCCTGAGACGTGATGCGTTCCCGCGTCCAATTCAAAATACCCGTTGCCGCCCCACCCGATTAGGTGGTTTCCGCCGACAGACAGCGTCGCAGGGCTCAACGGGTTCAACTCGTTCAAAAAGTAATCACCGAGACTCCCCGCATAATAACCCTGGTACAGGTCCCCTGTTACGGTATTCGTCCCCGCATACTGGATGAACCCGGCGTATCCGTTTGACCCGATAGTCTCGCCGCTCGCTGCCAGGTTGTACGAGCCGCTATCCATCTCAAGCAACGACCCGTCGTCGGCCAGCGTCAGTTGACCGAGCGGATTACCGACAACATAATTGTAGTTAAAAATTACCATATCGCCGTTATCGATAAGCGCATTGTCGCCCGGCTCAGGCCTCGCCAGCATCCAATTGAGCTCTTCCGACCAACTGTTATCGACATCCCCCAACCAGAAACAATCATCGGCATACGCCGCCGTCGCCGCCAATAGTATGAAGCCTGCCGTCACCACTGTCTTCCACGCCTTCATCTTTTTCTCTCCTTGCTCAATTCTGCAACCCCCGGGGTTCAACCCCCGGGGTTGAACCCCGGGGGTTGCAGTTCGCTTACTGTCGCGGCAGGCCGGTTACGCTGCCCGCAAAAAAATCAGCCCTGGTCAAGCTCGAAGAGCCTGTGAGAACCAGGGCTAGGGAAGAAATCAAA
This sequence comes from Candidatus Omnitrophota bacterium, assembly GCA_028714595.1. GTDB lineage: Bacteria > Omnitrophota > Gorgyraeia > Gygaellales > Profunditerraquicolaceae > JAQTMD01. Next base: position 2,085 of record JAQTMD010000114.1, on the reverse strand, counting down.
AAGATTTTTCGCAGCATTCTTATGCTGAGCGTTTCTTTTTTCTGCCGATGACGAACGACAGGATGCCTCCGCCGCACAAGAATAATTCCGCCGCCAGCGGCTCAGGGACCACGCGCGTGGTCAGGGCAAGCTTTACTCCGTCGTTGGTATAATGGCAGTCCGGGTCAAATCCGAACCCGAAATTGCCGTCGTTGGCTATGGCGCCGGAAAGCAGGGATAACTGGGCCGCATCAAAGGGGTACGAAAAATTCTCCGGCGTGCTTTCGTCGGCGTCGGTATACGTGGTCAGGAGCCACCCGTTCCCCTCGAACGCATTGCCGCTTGCTGCTCCGTCATAGCCGGCGGTCACTCCCCACGGCGCCGAATCAAGCAGGTTCACGTAGAGGAAATCGTCGAGCTCTCCCGAATTATTGATGTTCAAGAACGACAGCGTCGCCGAGGTGATCACCTCGTTCTGCGGCAGCTGCCAGTCAATGCCCCAGGTATAATAATACGAGTGGTCCAGGCCGCCGAGGTCCTGCGGGATGGGCTCGAATTCCACTCCGTTGCCCGTGACTGTCGTGGTGGTCCCGGTCGAATCCCCGTCGGCAAAAGCAAAGCCCGCGCACAAAAACACTGCAACGGCTGTAAGGATCGTCTTTTTCATGCAAACTCCCCTCATTTCTGGCTGGAGACCATATAACTTACCATATTATTAGCAGCAATTCCCGTGCCAAGAACCGGATTTTCTCCCGGATTTCTTACTGTTTATCCTCTTTATCTGCAAGGTGTTACAAAGCTACCCCTGACAAGCCCAGCGCCTCTAACCCCGAGCCCGGCGAGGGTTGTTCATCGGCGTAAACATCTGAAAAAGCATTTTCGAAACTTTTCCATAACTTACTAAAATTTATGGGGTTTATCTTGTGCGCGGACGCAACAAACCAACCGCAACTTTTGCCCCCTTTTCTCAACATTCTCCCCTCTTACATTTCGTAAATGTAAGCCTATTTACACTTACGAAGTGTAAGCCCGGCGCGGCTTGCGGCGCGCGGCCTTCCGGTCCGCGCATGCTTCAATACCAACGCGTCAATATCGCCCTTCTTCCGCCTGTACTCGTCGATGATCCCCCGGTAATGAGCTATGATCGCGTCGAACTTTTTATCCTCTCCCGCCTGCCGGTAGCAGAACGCCAGGCTGAACCAACCGCCGAGGTCTTCGGGCTCCCGGCGTATCGCCTCCCGGAAACACCTCGCCGCAGCCGCGAAATCGCAATCCACATAATACATGCAGCCCAACGCGGTCATCACGGCGCTGTCGCAGCCCGCTTTTTTAGCTGCCGCGCGCTCGAGCGCTTCTTTGAGCGCATAAAATGCCTTCCGGTCCCTGAAGAACAGCCGGGCCGCCACCTCGGGGATGTTCTCGTCGACCGCATCCGTTGACCGGTAATCGGCGCAGCGCTTCGAAAGCTGCATGCCCGTCGCTGCTCTGAACAGCCGCGCGTAATCGCTCATCGCCTGCCCCTGCATTGGATCACAAACGGCTCGAACCGGTAACGTTTCTTCGCCACGGTCCTGGCGCCCTTATAAATGCTCACGGTATCTGCCTCTGCCCTGACGCGGTCCCCTCGTGCCAGCGCCGGCGTAAGCTCTCCGCCGCGCTGCTCGCTGGCACCGACAAACGCAAAATCGCGGTAGCGTATCTCCCGGCCGCGCAGCCTGCCCTCGAAGATATACGCATCGTGCTCCTCAATGACCAGGAACGGCCTGGCCAGCAGCTCATCGATGCGCTCTGCGAGATTCGGCTCATGACGCTTGAGCGCCCTGCGCACGTCCGCGGCGTAGCGGGCGGTGCGTTCGCAATCATACGAACAGGGCATGTGGAAGATATACGAATAGGTATGATTTTTTAAAAGCGGGTTGCAGAGCGTCAGCGGCGCAGCCTTCGTGTGCTTGAACGCCTCGAAGAGGTGGCTGTAGCGGAAATGATCGTTGTACCGCCTGAAAAAATCCTGGCAGCAGTCGGGGTAGCCGAGAAAATACCCGAAACGCACGTGGTCGATGAACGGCTTATGCACGGCGCGGTTGTTGATGATCAGCGGATACCAGC
>JAQTMD010000113.1 GCA_028714595.1 Candidatus Omnitrophota bacterium | reverse complement strand
GCGCTGAAACAGGCATTCAGGTCAGCATGCAGGCGCTCGATGATGTCTGGGTGCAGGTACGGCTCGACAGCAAGGTCGTGTTCCAGAACATCCTGAAAAAAGGCCGGTCCGAGAGTTGGAGCGCGAAGGACAGGGTCGTGCTGACCATAGGTTCCGCCGGAAGCGTGCGTCTGGAAGTGAACGGCAAAGTCTACGAGTCCCTCGGTCCCAAAGGACAGGTGCTCAAGGACATGGTGATCACCAAAGACGGTAGCCTGGCGAGCTTTGCCCGATGAAACCGGCCCCCCGGGTCGCCATCGTCAGCCTGGGCTGCCCGAGGAACCTGGTCGATTCAGAGCAGATGCTGGGCAGACTTGCCGCCTCCGGCCTTCGTATCACCGAGCTCGCCGATGCAGATACCGCTATCGTCAATACCTGCGCTTTTATCGAAGAGGCAAAGCGCGAATCCATAGATACGATCCTGGAGCTCGTCAGGCTTAAGAAAAACAAGAGACTGGCGAGGGTCATCGTGTGCGGCTGCCTGGTGCAGCGCTACAAAGATTCGCTGGCGAAACTCTTGCCCGAGGTCGATGCCTTTGTAGGCCCCCCCAGGCTTTCTGCCTGCAGTACGAGGGTGGGGATAACGCCGGCGCACTTCGCGTACCTGAAGATCTGCGAGGGCTGCGTCAATAACTGCAGCTTTTGCGTGATCCCTGCGATCAAAGGCAGTGTCAGGAGCCTTTCTGCGGGCGACGTGCTTACGCAGGTCAGGCGCTTTGACGCAGCGCGCATTTCAGAGTTGAACATCATCGGCCAGGATATCACGGGATACGGCCTTGACCGCTGCCGGAAGCCGCAACTGGCAGATCTTCTGGCAAAGATCCTTAAAAACAGCCCGCATATCCACTGGGTGAGGCTCCTGTACCTGTATCCCGCGCGCATCAGCGACGAGCTGCTTGCGCTGATCAGGGACGATCCGCGGGTCTGCAAGTATATCGATCTGCCGGTCCAGCATATCAATGACCGTATCCTTAAGGCCATGAACCGGCATACCACCGGCAGCCGGATCAGAAAGCTCATTGAGAAAGTCCGCAAGGTCATACCCGGGGTGGCGTTGAGGACCTCGATCATCGTGGGATTTCCGTCCGAGACGGATAAGGAATTCAAGGAACTGCTCTCGTTTATCCGCGAGACAAAGTTCGAGCGTCTGGGAGCATTCATGTATTCCCGGGAGGAAGGCACCCGGGCGTATCGTCTGGCAGGACAGCTGCCCAGGCGCGTCAAAGAATCGCGTTTTAACCGGGTCATGCAGGCGCAGCAGGAGGTTTCGCGAGAGGTCAACCGCAGGTTCCTGGGCAGCACCCTTGAGGTCTTAATAGAAGAGAAGGAGCACGACCATTACCTGGGGCGCACGCAATACGACGCGCCCGAAGTCGACGGACTGGTGTTTGTGCGTACGCAGCAGAGGCTTGTGCCCGGAGAATTCGTACGGGCCCGTATCGTCGACACCCTGGAATACGACCTTGTCGGGGAGGCTTAAACCATGAACATAGCCAACAAAATCACGATGTCGCGCATCGTGCTTGCTTTTATATTCATCTTCTTTTTTTCCTTCCCGTTCCCGGGCGACTGGGTCCTCTGGACCAAGGGGGCAAGCCTGGTCATTTTCCTCGCGGCTGCGGCGACGGATTTTATCGACGGCAAGATCGCCCAGAAACGCAAGATGGTCACGGATTTCGGCAAGCTCATGGATCCCATCGCCGACAAGATCCTGGTTTTGTCCGCATTCCTTAATTTCGTGCAGATGGGGCTCATCCCCGGGTGGATGGTGGTCATCATCGTGGCCCGCGAACTGCTGGTCACGTCGCTGCGCCTGTTCGCCCTGAACAAAGGTAAAGTCCTTGCCGCAGGAAGGGCGGGAAAGCATAAGACCTTCTCCCAGATCGTCCTCATCGTGTTCATCCTGGGTTTTGTCGTTTTCAAGGAAGCGATCAAGATGTTTTCCACCTGGAACCCGAACTGGGAAGTCGGCTTTGCCTGGAGCGTCAATATCGTGATGTTCGTGGTCGTGGTGCAGACGCTCTGGTCCGGCATCTCCTACCTCTGGGATAACCGCAAAATAATCGCAAACGTTTAACGCTGCCGCCCATGCCGAAGCAAAAGAAATCCTGGAGCGATGCCTTTGTAACGGTGGTCGCCACCGGCTGCGGCGCGGGCTCTGTGCCGTTTGTACCGGGGACCGCGGCCAGCGCCGCGGTACTGGCTGCATACATGCTACTGTTGCCCGGGCCGGTTGCGCGCCTGGTCATACCAACGGTGTTTTTGGCACTGGGGTTGGTTTCGGGGGGCAGGGCGGAGAAGCTCCTGGGCACCAAGGATGACAAGCGGATCGTCATCGATGAATTCTGCGGCATGGCCATCGGGCTGGCAAACGTCGGAGACGATTACGTCCTCATGCTCATCGGGTTTTTGCTCTTCCGGATATTGGATACGCTTAAAGTTTTTCCTGCCGGAGGCCTCCAGCGCCTTCGCGGCTCAGCCGGCATCATGATAGACGACGTCATCGCCGGCGCCTATACCAGCCTCATCCTTCTGGCAATCTCATACCTTAATTCGTTCTAAATAATCTTAAAGAGTAAAACATGCTTCGTGGATGATCTCGTAACGAGGGCCGCGGGGCGTGAGCGTGCTTTTGAAGAGGGTGATCCTGTCTGCCTGAAATTCGTAGATTTTGTCCGGCTGGCGCTCGCAGAGGTCCTTGAGCAGGGCAGCCAGGCCTTTAAGGTTTTTCCCCGAGCGTGTCCGGCCGAGCGTGATATGGGAAGAGAAAGGGCGGTCTTCACGCGCTATCCCAAGTTGGCTCATCCGCTCTTCGATGAGGCCGGCGATAGACTGCAGTTCCCGTTCGCCCTGGCCGACGCCCATCCAGATGACCCGCGCTGACTCGATGCGGGGAAAGGCCCCGCAGGAAGCCAGGCGCACGGAAAAAGGGGCGACTGAACGGGCGATGTCACTGATCGTGGACCGGATTTTTTCTCTGGCGGGTTCGTCGATCTCTCCCAGGAACTTGAGCGTCAGATGGATGTTATCGGGCTCAACCCATTTGACGTCGGCGTTGCCGGCGGCAAGTTTTTCCTGGACTTTGGCCAGGTAGCGCTTGATCTCAGGCGGCAAGGCTATGGCGATAAAGGCGCGCATGGGCTAGGAGAGGAAATTTTTGAGTAAACGCAGTGCTTGACCGGCGGCCTGCTTCTGGATGCCGGCGCGGTCGCCTTTAAAGAGGAATTTTCTGCACAGGACCCTGCGTTTTCCCGCAACGGCGATGAATACCGTGCCCACGGGTTTTTCCCGGGAGCCTCCGGCAGGGCCGGCAATGCCGGTTATGCCCATGCCGTAATCGGTTTTGGCGAGCCTGCGGACCGCGCGTGCCATTTCTTCCGCTACGGGAGAGGAGACCGCGCCCCAGCGCTTGAGCAGAGGAGCCCGGATGCCTAAAACCGTTTGCTTGGCCTTGTTGCTGTAAACCACTGCCCCGAGCATAAAGTACGCTGAACTCCCCGCCAAGCCGGTCAACAGCGAGGAAACCAGGCCTCCGGTACAGGATTCAGCGACAGACACGGTCTTGCGCCTGCTGATGAGCAGCTTGTGTACTGTTGCAGCGGTACGCTCCATACCTGATATTATACGCGCCATTAAAGCACTTGACAACACTCAAGTTTTCGTCTATACTTAAGTTTCGTTAATCTTCGGGGCAGGGTGAAATTCCCGACCGGCGGTAAATCCCTCCCGTAACCAAGGGATGGGATTCAGCCCGCGAGCCCGGCCGGAGCAAATGGCAGGGCAGATCCGGTGAGATGCCGGAGCCGATGGTGCCGCAGGAGGCGGCACACCAAACTATCCTTTGAGTTTGGGTGTGTCCGCAGGCTGCCGACAGTCCAGATGAGAGAAGATGCGAAAGCTTTTTATGCCCGAAGATATCTTTTCGGGCTTTACATTTTTAAGGAGGACCATGTTTGACAGTATGCAGGGAATAATCGAGGACATACGGCAGGGCCGCATGGTCATCGTGGTCGACGACGAAGACCGCGAGAACGAAGGCGACCTGATCATGGCTGCCTCGTTTGCCGGGCCGACGCACATCAATTTCATGGCCATGCATGGCCGGGGGCTTATCTGCGTTCCCATGGAAGAAGAACGCCTGAGAGCCCTGCAGCTTTCCCCGATGGTAGAAGACAGGCAGCCTGCCGCCGCAGACCCGCTGCAGACCGCCTGGATGGTATCGGTTGATGCCAGCCAGGGGATCACCACCGGGATCTCGGCGTATGACCGCTCACGCACCATCGCAGTGCTCATCGACCCCAAGACCGCGCCGCAGGACCTGGTCAGGCCGGGGCACCTGTTCCCGCTGAAAGCGCGAAAAGGCGGGGTCCTGGTCAGGGCAGGGCATACCGAGGCGTCCGTTGACCTCATGCGGCTTGCCGGCCTGTACCCAGCGGGAGTCATCTGCGAGATCATGAACGAGGACGGCAGCATGGCGCGCCTGCCGCAGCTGGTCGAATTCTCGAAGAAGCACGGTCTCAAGATATGTTCCATCGCAGACCTCATCGAGTACCGCCGCAAGACGGAAAAGCTCGTCGAGCGCGTTTCTTGCGTCAGCCTGCCCACCGAGTTCGGGACGTACCAGATGATCCTCTACCGGGACATCACCGATTCAAAAGAACACGTTGCGCTGACCATGGGTGATTGGAAAGACGAACCGGTGCTGGTCAGGGTCCACTCGGAATGTCTTACCGGCGATACCTTCGGTTCGCTGCGCTGCGACTGCGGCAGACAACTGAAAAAAGCCATGCAAATCATCCAGCGTGAAAACAAGGGTGTCATCCTGTATATGCGCCAGGAAGGCAGGGGCATCGGATTGGAGGCAAAGATCCGCGCCTATGCTTTGCAGGACCAGGGGCTGGATACGGTGCAGGCAAACGAATTCCTGGGATATAAGCCCGACATGAGGGATTACGGCATCGGCGCGCAGATCCTCGTGGACCTGGGACTGGAAAAGATCCGGCTCCTGACCAACAATCCCCGCAAGATCGTGGGCCTTGAAGGCTACGGCTTGTCCGTGGTGGAGCGGGTGCCTCTGGAGATCGAGCCCAATGATATCAACTACGGGTATCTGAAGACGAAAAAAGAGAAACTGGGGCACCAACTGAAGATTTAGCAGAA
>JAQTMD010000112.1 GCA_028714595.1 Candidatus Omnitrophota bacterium | reverse complement strand
ATAGAGGGTCGCAGGCGAATTTCCCGAGTTTTATCTCTTTGAGGATGCCCCGCAGCGCCAGCTCCAGTTGATTGGCTTCATGGACGGTCAATACGCCGGTATACGCCAGGGCGCTGACATGGATCATGGAGTGGTAGATGTCATACTCCGCGAGCTTATAGTCGTACTGGATTGACTTCTGGAAGAGATAAAATTCTTCGTCCATTTTCTTCTTGAATCTTCCGCCCCATAATTTCTCAGCCATCGCGTGCCTCTCTTGTGAAAAGACCGTAATCTAGCGCTTATACGGCATGCCCCATATCTTGATGAACCCGTCCGCGAGCTTATGATCGAACGTGTCCTCTTTGCCGTACGTGGAAAGCTCCTTTTTATACAGCGAATGCGCGGACTTGCGTCCAACGGCAACACAGCTGCCCTTGAAAAGCTTCAGTTTTATCGTGCCGCTGACGCGCTTCTGCGTCTTGTCGATGAAACCGTCGAGCGCCTCTTTCAACTGTGAGTACCAGAGGCCGTAATAGATGAGCTCCGCGTATTTGAGCGAGATCATCTCCTTGAAATGCGCGAGGTCCCGGTCAAGCACCAGGCTCTCCAGTTCCCGGTGCGCGGTGTAGAGCATGGTGGCGGCGGGGGCTTCGTAGATCTCGCGCGACTTGATGCCCACGAGGCGGTTCTCCACGACGTCCGCCCTGCCCACGCCGTATGAGCCGCCGACTTCGTTCAGGAGCGCGATGATCTGTTTCAGCTTGAGCGCCTTGCCGTCGACTTTTGTCGGCACGCCTTTTTCAAAGGCGACCTCTACGTATTTCGGGTACGATGACGTGCCGGTCGGCCCCTTGGTCATCAGGTAGGCGTCTTCCGGCGGCTCCTGCTCCAGATTCTCCAAAATGCCTGCCTCGATAGCAAGTCCCCAGAGGTTGCGGTCGATGCTGTACGGCTTCTTTTTGGTAACGTCGATGGGAATATTGTGCAGGTGCGCGTATTCTATCTCTTCTTCGCGCGACTTGAACTCCCATTCACGAAGGGGCGCCACGATCTTCAGTTTCGGATCAAGGATGGCGGTGGTCACTTCCAGGCGCACCTGGTCATTGCCTTTACCGGTGCAGCCGTGGCCCACGTACTCCGCCTTTTCCTTGTGCGCCACTTCCACCAGGTATTTGGCGATGAGCGGCCGCCCCAGTGCCGTGGCAAGGAGGTATTTCCCTTCGTAGATGGCGTTGGCCTTGAGCGCCGGCACGATAAAATCGCTGATGAACTCTTCCTGCAAATCCTTGGCATAGACTTTCAAAGCGCCCGCAGCCAGGGCGCGCTCTTCGATCTTCTGAAAATCTTCTCCCTGGCCCAGGTCGGCTATGAAACAGACGACCTCGAATCCTTTATCCTTAAGCCATTTTATGGCGCAGGAAGTATCAAGTCCTCCGGAATACGCGAGTACTATTTTTTTCATTGCGTTTCTCCTTACTCCTTTTAATGCCGTATGAGCCGTTTCAACAACGTAACCAGGATCGCCTTTTGCACGTGCAGGCGATTCTCTGCCTGGTCAAAAACCGCGGAATTCTTCCCGTCGATGGCCGAATCAGTTATCTCTTCTCCCCGGTGCGCGGGCAGGCAGTGCATGACGATACAGCTTTTCTTTGCCAGGCCGACAAGCCGGTCATTGACCTGATAGTCTTTAAAATCCTGTTTGCGCTTCTCCGCTTCCCGTTCCTGGCCCATGGAAGCCCAGACATCGGTATAGATGACGTCTGCGTCCTTCGCGGCCTCTTCTGAAGTAGCGCACAGCCGTATCCGCGCCTTTGTCTCCCGTGCTGCGGGGGAGATCTTTTTTAAAAGACTTTCGTCCGGCTCATAGCCCCTGGGCGTTGCGATGTTAAAATGCATTCCCAGCTTCGAGGAGATGAAAATCAGGGAATTGCAGACATTGTTCCCGTCGCCGATATAGGCCATGGTGATCTTTTCAAACGTATCGCCGAGATGTTCTCTGATGGTGAAGACATCTGCCAGCGCCTGGCAGGGATGCGAATAGTCGGAGAGGCCGTTTATCACGGGGATATCCGCAAACTTCGCCATTTCCAGCACGTTCTCATGGCCGAACGTACGCAGTACGATCCCGTCCACGTAGCGGCTCAGGGTCTGTGCCACGTCATGGATGGTCTCGCGCACGCCCAGCTTTATCTGTTCGGGGCCCAGGTATATGGCATTGCCGCCCAACTGGTACATGCCTACGGAAAAAGAAACATAGGTGCGGTTCGACGGCTTCTCGAAGATCAACGCCAGGGACTTTCCCTTGAGCGCCCGGCTGTATTTCCCCGGGCTCTTTTTTATCTTCTCGGTCAGCGAGAAGATGTCCAGTATCTCTTTTCGAGACATCTCTCCGATAGAAATCAGGTCTTTGTTCATTATTCTACCTCTTTCAGCGCTTTATCCAGGATACTGACGGCCGTACCTACCTGTCTTTGGGTGATGTTTAAGGCCGGCATGATGCGCAGCACGGTCTCATGCGTGCAATTGATCAAAAGGCCTTTTTCGATGCACGAGTCCACCACTGTCTTGCCGGGCTTGTGCAATTCCACGCCGCACATAAGTCCCAGTGCGCGTACCTCTTTTATGACGGGGTGTTTGCGCTGCAAAGCGCCGAGTTCTCCTACGAGATACGCGCCCATTTCAACGGCATTTCGCAGCATCTTCTCTTTGTGCACCGCGGCCAGGACTGCCAGCGCCGCCTTGCAGATAACCGGGCCGCCGCCGAAGGTCGAGGCATGGCTGCCGGGCGCAAGCAGGTCTGCATACTCTTTTCCTGCCATCATACAGCCGATAGGCAGGCCGCCGCCCAGCGATTTCGCCAGCGTAAAGACATCGGGCACGATCTCAAACTGCTGCCAGCAGAACATGCTGCCGGTACGGCCGATGCCGGTCTGGACTTCGTCAATGATCAAAAGAAGCTTCTTCTCGTCGCAGAGCTTGCGCAATCCCCGGACAAAATCTTTTTGCGCGATGTTGATGCCGCCTTCTCCCTGGATAAGTTCGAGCATTACGGCAACGGTCTTGTCCGTCAGTGTGCTCTTGACCGCATCCGGGTCATTGAATCTGACGGTCTTAAAACCCGGCACCAGCGGCGCAAAACCCTGCTGGTATTTTGACTGGCCCGTGGCTGAAAGCGCAGCCAGCGTGCGGCCGTGGAACGAGTTCTCGAAGGTGATGATCTCGAACCGGCCCTGGCCGAACTTGCGCGCAAGTTTTATGGCTGCCTCGTTGGCCTCTGCCCCGGAATTGCAGAAAAACGCCTTGAACTCATTCTTTGTCCACCAGGCAAGCTCTTTGGACAATTTTGCCTGAGGCAGATTATAATAATTGTTGGGCACAAAGATAAGCTTGGATATCTGGTCCCGCACCGCACTCATCACCTTCGGATGGCAGTGGCCGAGGTTCCCCACGCCCCATCCGGGAAAGAAATCGAGGTACTTTTTCCCCCGGATATCCCAGAGATAGCTTCCCTTGCCCTTGACAAAAATCAGCGGCACCTTGGAGTAACTGGGAATGATGGATTCCTTATACGTGTCGAAAACTTCCTGCATCTTCATCGTTAGAGCACGATCTCCGTTCCGATACCTTTGTCCGTGAATATCTCCAGGAGCAGCGCGTGCGGGATACAGGCATCCACCATGTGCGTCTTCTTGACCCCTTTTTCCAGGGCGCTGATGCAGGCCTTGACCTTGGGGATCATGCCGGTCTGGATGACCTTGTCCGCGATCATGCCGTCTGCCAGTTCCTTGGTCAGATGCGAGATGAACGAATTGGGGTCATCGGCATTGCGCATGATCCCTTTGACATTGGTCAACAGGACCAGCTTTTCCGCCTTCAGGCCCGAAGCGATGCTCGCAGCCGCCTCATCCGCGTTTACGTTATAGGTCTTTTTATCCGGTCCCCTGCCCATCGGCAGGACTACCGGGATCCTGTCCGCCGTCAGCTCGTCGTATATCCCCTGCGCGTTAACACCCGTGACATGGCCGACCATGCCCAGGTCGACCTTGGCCTTTTTCTTTTCCGTCTGGATGAGGTTTTTGTCCTTGCCGTTCAAGCCTGTGGCCTCGGCGCCCAGTTCGGCGATCTCCCGGACGATGATGTCGTTGAGTTTCTTCAGTTCCTCCTCGACCACGACCAGCGTCTCCTCGTCGGTGACGCGCATGCCGTCGATAAAATCGGACTTCCTGCCGCTCGAGCGTATGCGGTCGCTGATGTTCGGGCCGCCGCCGTGCACCAGCACGGGCCGCAAGCCCATGAAGTGCATGAAAACGATGTCCTCGAGGACGCCGCGGCGGATCTTTTCCTCGCCCAGGATGCTGCCGCCGTACTTGATCACGATGACCTTATCCTTGAACTGCCGGATATACGGCAGGGCCTCGATCAGGACGTCTGCTTTTTTGATGGCTTCTTCCATTTCTCTCCTTGAATTATCGCCCTATGGATCAGTTATAGGCCGCGTTTATCTTGATATACTCGGGCGAAAGGTCGGAGGCATAGACTGTTGCCGATTGTATCCCGCGGCCCAGCGCTACGCTGACCTTGACCTCTTTTTTGTTCAGATCGCCGAGCTTGATCTTCAATTTTTCCTGTCTGATGGCGATGCCGGTCGTGCCCAGCGCCTGCACGACCCGTCCGAAATTCGGGTTGGCGCCGTACATCGCGGCCTTGAACAGATTGGAATTGGCAACGGCAAGCGCGGCTTTCTTTGCCTCGTTCGGACTTGCCGCGCCGTTCACCGTGATCTGAATAAGCTTGGTCGCTCCCTCCCCGTCACGCACCATTTCCTTTGCCAGATGCAGACAGACGATCGCGAGCGCCTTCTTAAAAGCCGCCAGGTCTTTCCCCTGAGTGATCGGTTTGTTGCCGGCCGCCCCGTTGGCCATTGCGATCACCGTGTCATTGGTGCTCATGCAGCCGTCAACGGTGATGCTGTTGAACGAGACCTCCACCGCCTCTGTGAGCGCCTGTTTCAGCGCCGCATCCGTGATCCGGGCGTCGGTAAAAACGTATGCCAGCATCGTAGCCATGTCCGGCGAGATCATGCCGCAGCCTTTGGCGACGCCGCACACCGTAATCTTGCGCCCGCCGATGGAAAACTGCACGGTGAGCTCTTTGGGGAATTTATCGGTGGTCATGATCGCCTGCTTGGCCTTTGCGATCCCCGTTTTCGACAGGGTCTTGACCAGGCGCGGGATCCCGGCTTTGATCTTTTCAATGTTCAGCTGTTTTCCGATG
>JAQTMD010000111.1 GCA_028714595.1 Candidatus Omnitrophota bacterium | reverse complement strand
AGGCATATCGCGCTGCGTGAGGTGCCTCGCAGGATAACACCGGAGGCCATCCGCCATACCGTGCAGGTCACTGCCGGGTCTTTGCGGGAATTGTTCGGCATACGCGTGCCGCGGCTGGTGGTCTGCGGCATCAACCCGCACGGCTCGGACAACGGCGTGATCGGCTCTGAAGAGAACGAGGTGATACGACCGGCGGTCAGGGTCTTGAAAAAAAGATTTCCGGCAATCGACGGCCCCCTGGGCGCGGACGTCGCAATCGCACGGGCTTTACAGAAAAAATACGACTGCGTCATTGCCATGTACCACGACCAGGCCCTGATACCGCTGAAAGTCCTGGGGGACGAAAGCGGGGTCAACATGACGCTTGGCCTGGGATTCGTGCGCACCAGCCCGTTGCACGGCACTGCCTTTGACATCGCGGGTAAGGCAAAAGCCGATCCCTCCTCGCTGGTCGCCGCTATTTCCTTTGCGATCCGATGCTGCCAAAACCAAAAAAAAGGTTAGGACAGAATTTTCTTCTTGATAAGAACATCCAGAAGAAGATCGTTGCGTGCGCGGATGTACAGCCGCAGGACTCGGTATTGGAGATCGGCGCAGGCCGGGGAGCGCTCACCCGGCTGCTCGCGCATAAGGCCCACTGGGTGTATGCGGTTGAGATCGACCGGGACCTGTGTGCATTGCTCAAAGACGAGTTCAAGGCCGTGCCGAATGTCGTGGTCATGCCGCAGGACATCCTTGCGCTCGACCTGCGAAAACAATTCTCCCTCTTGGAGCGAAAGCTCGTCGTCATCGGTAACATACCGTACTATATCACCACGCCCATCATCGAGCATTTTTTTGATTTTCGCGATCTTATCAAAGACATATTCCTGACCGTGCAGAAGGAATTCGCATGCCGCATGACTGCCGCGGCAGGGGACAGGGAGTACGGCGCCTTCAGCTGCTTTGTGCAGTACCATACCGAGCCGAAGATCCTTTTTGAGATTAAAAAGACGAGTTTTTACCCTGCGCCTAAAGTCGATTCCTGCTTTCTGCGTCTGTCCGTCCGCCGGAAACCGCCGGTCGAGGTCGCAGACGAAGGACTCCTCTTTCGCATCATCCGCGCAGGTTTCCAGCAGCGCAGAAAGACCCTCAAAAACAGCCTCAAGCCGGTAATCCCGCAGCAGACGCTCGAGGCGTTCTTCAGCCAGTACTCCATCGACCCCCGCATCCGGGCCGAAAAGCTCACCCTCCAGGATTTCGCCAACCTCGCCAATCTCGCGTAGGGATTTTGCGGGTTTTGACCGGTGAGCGGGTCCTGTCTTGATGGGTTCTGCGCGCGCGCCTTCCTGTGTGGCGCGTGCTCGAACCCATCAAGCCTCCCGCTCACTCCATACCCGCAAAATCCCCTAACTTTTTAATTGCGGCTTGTCATAGAGAGATGACCGGGAAAGGGGTGGCGTGCGGGGTATGAGCAGGGCATGGAGGCAAGGAGCGGGCATGGTTCGACCGCAGGGGAGATTTTAGGCGAGAGCGACGCAGCCGACCTGAGCGAAGGCCTGACACGTTGGGTCAGGCCGAGCGTCCCTGCGAAGACTCCGCACGACAGGACCCCTTTCCCCGAAAATATCTTTGACAAGGCTGCCAAAGTATTATATATTAGGGGTTCTAATACGAAGGGGGTACCCGTGGCGAAATTGACCGTTAAAGACCTGGATCTCAAAGAAAAGACCGTTCTCATGCGCGCGGACTTCAATGTCCCGCTCGATGCGAACCTGGCCGTCACTGACGACATCCGTATAAGGGAAACCCTTCCCACCATCCAGTATATCCTCAACGCCGGCGCAAAGAAGCTGGTACTGATGAGCCATCTGGGCAGGCCCGAAGGCAAGCGCGTAGAGAAATACAGCCTGAAACCGGTGGCAATGAAGCTGGCTGACCTCCTTGGTGAGGCGGTCGACCTTACGCAGGACTGCGTAGGCCTTGACGCCCAGACAGCAGTTGCCGGCTCCAAAAGCCGGGTCGTGCTCCTGGAAAACCTCCGTTTCCATGCCGAAGAAGAAGGTAATGACCCTGAATTCGCAAAACAGCTGGCGTCTCTGGGCGATGTCTTTGTAAACGACGCCTTCGGCACCGCGCACCGCGCCCATGCCTCTACCGCAGGGGTGGATAAATTCCTGAAATCAGCGGCAGGCTTCTTGCTGGAAAAAGAGATAAAATACCTGGGTGACGCAGTGGCAAATCCCGCCCGTCCCTTCATGGTCATCCTGGGAGGCGCCAAAGTATCCGATAAGATCGCGGTCATCGATAACCTCCTGCCGAAGTGCGACGCCATCGTCATCGGCGGCGGCATGGCCTACACCTTTTTGAAAGCGCTGGGAAAGACCATCGGGAACTCCAAGCTCGAAAAAGACAAGGTCGAGGTGGCAAAGGCCATCATGGACAAGGCCGAAGCGATGAAGAAGGAGATACTGCTGCCCGTCGACCACCTGGTGGTGGACACGGTCGACGCCAAGGCTGCGACCGCAGTGGTAGGGCAGGATATACCCGACGCAAAGATAGCAGTCGATATCGGTCCCCGGACCATTGAACTGTTCAAGAAGAAGCTTGCGATTGCCAAGACGGTCGTTTGGAACGGCCCCATGGGCATTTTTGAGATGGAGCCGTTTGCCAGGGGTACGCAGGAGATCTGCGCATGCCTGGCAAAGCTCAAAGGCGCTACCACCATCATCGGCGGCGGCGACAGCGCTGCGGCAGTAGCAAAGTTCAAACTGCAGAAAAAGATGACGCATATATCCACCGGCGGCGGGGCAAGCCTGGAATTCCTGGAGGGTAAGACCTTGCCGGGGATCGCGGCATTGACCGACAAGTAACAACCGGGGACGTTTCCCGTTTTTCAAGCCGGGAAACGTCTCGGAAAAAACGGAAAGCGTCCCCTATACACGCTATGAGGAAGCCCATCATTGCCGGAAACTGGAAGATGTACAAGACCATCACGCAGGCTATCGAGCTTGCCAACGGCCTGAAGCGCGCGTTCTTCGAGATCGACGCCTCAAGCATCGACATCGTCCTGTGCCCGGTGTACACTTCGTTATCAGAAGTGGCGGAAGTCATTGCCGATTCCAACATTAAACTGGGGGCTCAAGACGTCTATTGGCAGGATGAAGGGGCGTTTACGGGCGAGGTTTCACCGGTCATGCTCAAGGACGCCGGCTGCGGGTACGTGATCATCGGCCACTCTGAACGCAGGCAGTATTTCAATGAGACCAATGAGACGGTCAACAAGAAAGTCAAGGCCGCCGTTAAGCACGGCCTGGTGCCGATCGTCTGCGTCGGCGAGACGCTCGAGCAGCGCGAGGCAGGCAAGACGTTCGACGTGCTCAAGGATCATATTTCCGGAGGGCTCGCCGGGTTGACCGAGGACGAAGTATCGAAACTCGTGATCGCCTATGAGCCGGTCTGGGCCATCGGCACCGGAAAGACCGCCACCTCGGCTCAGGCGCAGGAAGCGCATAAATATATCAGGGATCTGGCGGCTGCGTTGTATACGAAAGATGTCGCCGGCGGCATGCGTATCCAGTACGGGGGCAGCGTCAAGCCCGAGAACGCCGCAGAGATCATGCAGCAGCCGGATGTGGACGGAGCGCTTGTCGGAGGTGCAAGCCTCAAAGCAGATTCTTTTTCCGAGATCGTTAACAGGGGTCTGAAAGCCAAGGTGAAAAAATGATGGCAATAGCAGTCGGTATCCACGTGTTCGTGTGTACGGTATTGATCGTGATCATCCTTATCCAGCGGGGCAAGGGCGGCGGTTTTGTCGAGGCCTTTTCAGGCCTTGAGTCCATGCTGGGCACCAAAACCAGCGCTTTCCTTTCCAAGTCGACGTCGGTTCTGGCAGTGGTTTTTTTCTTAAGCTGTCTGAACCTGGCGTTCTTGTCGCTTCGCGAGAGCAAATCGCTCATGCGCAGCGTCAGGCCCGGGCAAGCGCCTGCGGCCCGGAACGCCGCCGTCGATGCTGCCACGGGCGGAACTCCGGAAGCAGCCGGGACGCAGCCTGCTGCGCAGACTCAGCCTGCGGCAGCAACCGAGCCTCCGGTGCCGCAATCACCGGCGGCAAATCAGACAGCGCCGTAAGACTCAAAAGCTCCAAAACCCGGTTTTGACTATCATGCGAGGCATGGGTATAGGGCCGCATAGATTCCAGACGCTACCAATCCTGTTGGTAGCGTTTTTGTTTTTTGCGCTCCCTGCCGCCGGCAGCTGCGAGGACTACGGCGACGCCATCGTCGGCGCGTCCATCGCAGATGCCCGGAATCTCCTGCCGATGCTTGCCTCTGATTCCGCCTCCAGCGAAATAAGCGGTTCGATCTTCAACGGCCTGGTCAAGTATGACAAAGACATCAATCTGGTCGGCGACCTGGCCGAGAAATGGGAAGTCTCGGAAGACGGGCTGGTCATAGTTTTTCATCTGCGCAAGAACGTGCGCTGGCAGGATGGGAAACCTTTTACTGCCGCGGATGTGGAGTTTACGTATCAGAAAATGATCGATCCCGTTGTGCGCACGCCTTACGGCGGCGATTTCGAGAGGGTCAAATCTCTGGAAGTGCTCGATGAATATACGGTCAAGGTCACGTACAAGGAGCCGTTTGCGCCCGGGCTGTCAAGCTGGGGCATGTCCATCATACCGAAGCACCTGCTTGAGAAGGAAGACCTGAACTCCACCGCGTTCAGCCGCCATCCGGTCGGTACCGGCCCGTACAGGTTAAAAAGCTGGAAGATACAGGAGAAGATAGAGCTGGTATCGAACCGGGACTACTTCGAACACCGCCCGTTTATCGACCGCGCCGTCACCCGCGTCATCCCCGACGAGTCCACGATATTCCTGGAATTGCAGACGCAAGGCGTTGACTCCGCAGGCCTGACGCCTTTGCAGTACAGCCGCCAGACCGAGACGCCGTTCTTTCAGCAGCAGTACCGTAAATTCCGTCTGCCGGGGTTCAACTATACCTACCTGGGTTACAATCTCTCCAATCCGAAGTTCAGCGACATCCGCGTCAGGCAGGCATTGAACCTTGCGGTGGACAAACAGGAGGTCATCGACATAGTGCTTTTGGGCTACGGCGCGATATCGACCGGGCCGTACGTTCCGCAGTCCTGGGCCTATGACCGCCGGATAAAGCCGGTGGAGTTCGATCCCCCAAAAGCAAAAGAGCTGCTTGCCCGGGCAGGCTGGTCTGACACCGACGGCGACGGCTGGCTCGACAAAGAGGGCAGGGTATTTGAGTTCACCATCGTCACCAATCAGGGCAACGAAGAGCGGCAGAAGGTGGCG
>JAQTMD010000110.1 GCA_028714595.1 Candidatus Omnitrophota bacterium | reverse complement strand
TGTGAGACGTACGCGAGCTGCTGCCCAAAACTCTGCGGGGTAAAAAACACCATGCCCGGGCTCTTGAATCCCTTTTTGACGACTATGGCGATAATCTCTTTTTTGTCTTTATAGATCAGGCAATTTTTCATTGTTGTCCTCGCACCGGCTTTATATCGCCTAACAATTGCCTGGCCCTGGCAAAGCCTTCGGGTGTGCCGATATCGATCAGCGTGCCTTTCGTCACATAACCGAAACACCGGTCCAGGCCGGGGAATACGTCGTACTCCAGGGAATACGGTTTATTTTCCGGGATCAGGGAGAAGATATCGCGGTTCAGGCAATACACGCCCGCGTTGACGAAGAAATTCCCCGTGCTGCGGGCCTCTTTCTCGCGGAACCCGACTATCCTTGCCCTGCCGTCAAGCTCCGCAGTCCCCTTCTCCCGCCGGTCGTCGGAAGCCACCAGCGCCATGCTCGCGCGGGCCTCATGCTGGTAATGAAAGTCCAGCATATCCGCCAGAGCGACTGCGCACATCGAATCTCCGTTCAGGACGAAGAAAGGATCGCCGGTTATCTTTCCCTGCGCATTCCGTATTGCCCCGGCCGTGCCCAGAGGCGACTGTTCTTCGGAAAACGCAAGACGCGATTTAAGGAACTTCATCCCCCGGTAATAGTCCTTGATAAACCCGGCTTTATACCCGGTGCACAGGACGATGTCCCGGATCCCGCAGCCCGCAACATACTCCAGTATGAGATCAAGGAACGGCCTGCCGTTTATCTCAGCCATTGGTTTGGGCCTGTCGCCTACGACGGGCCTGATCCTCTTTCCCAGCCCTCCGCAGAGGATTGCAACCGATATTCCGGTGATGTCAGGTTTCATCATGCCGCCGTACTATTACGCCGTATAAAAAATGATCTGGCTGCCCAGGTTCTCGAAGCGGAACGGCACGTACAGGAGTTTCTTTAATTTCTCACGGATCTTCGGCTGCGCTTCTTTGCGCGCGAAGATCAACATGAACCCTCCGCCTCCGGCTCCCAGTATCTTGCCTCCCGAGGCCCCGGCGCGCCTGGCAGTATCATAGATATCGTCGAGCGCGGGAGTCGATATCTTGGAGGAAAGGCTGCGCTTCAGCTTCCAGTTCTCGTGCAATAACCTGCCGAAATCAGCGAGGTCCTTATTGCCGCTGAGGATCCCGACCCCCCTGTCCACCAGCTGGTGCATCGTGCGCAGTTCCCTCTTCTTGTTCTTTGTCTCTTTTATCTGCTCGGCGGCAATGTCCGAGGCATACCGGGAAAAGCCGGTAAAAAAGAGCATGAGATTTTCCTGGAACGAATCCATCCGTTGCTGGCTCAGGGTGACCGGACAGACCTTGATCTGTTCCGTACCCCCGAATTCTATAAGATTGAATCCCCCGAAGGCGGCCAGGACCTGGTCCTGGGAACCCACCTGCTCGTTCATGACCTTCTGTTCCAGGAAGATCGCGTCCAGCGCCAGGCGGCGTTTTGTGACGATCGTGCCTTTGAGCGAATACAGGACGTGCAGGAGGCCGACCGTAAAGGCCGAGCTTGAACCCAGCCCTGCGCGGGCAGGCAGATCGCCGTCATGGTGTATCTCGATTCCCCTGGTGATCTTCAAAAACCTGAGGCATTCCCTGACTGCCGGATGCTGGATCTCGGATATACGCTTGACCAGTTCCATCCTGGAGTAGACGATACGGGATTTATGTTCGAAGAACGGCGGCAGATACCGGCACGTGATATAGCAATACTTATTGATGGTCGTGGCCAGGACCCTGCCCCCGTTCTCCTTATACCAGACGGGGTAATCCGTGCCGCCGCCGAGAAACGATATCCTGTAGGGAGTCCTGCTGATTATCATTCGTCAACCTCCACGATCAAGTTCTGCCTTCCCGGTCAAAGCCGCGGCGTTGTCAAGATCGCCGGCATTGTGCCAGGAAACGGGTTTGAGTATCCGGTTGCTCTTGCGGCCGTAGACGATAACCTCCCGTGCGAACGCGATCTTGTCCCCGCCATAATCCTTTGCCGCGTCAAGGGCCATGACCTGGGGACGTGCCGCCAAAGCCGGCTTTTCCTCTGAAGAACGGGCATCGAAATATTCGGGCAGATTGTAATTAAAACGATACTCTTTCTGATTACCGGGCTTGTAATCGGGGATGCGTGCCTGCTGGTACGCGACGACTTCCCTGACCTCGTCAGCCCGGTACGGGATGCCTTTCGCCTCGAGATATTCTTTCACCGCATCATAAAGCTCGTTGTAAAAACCCTCTTTATCGCACGATATGGCAAGGAACGCCGCTTCTTCCTGTTCCCAGTAGATGGGGCCGAAATCCGGTAAGATTGCGCCGCGGGGTTTTCCCCGGGTAATGCCGTCCGCAGTCCGGAAAAGATCGGCCATGATGCGCCGCATGATCCCCGTGCCGTGCGGTTTTTTGCTTGAGGAGATGATGAATTCGAAGAAATCCGTGTATTCGAGACCGTAACGCTGCACCAAATAGACCGATACGAAAAATCCCGCCTTAAGACCGTGGAACAACTGCATGACCCATGACAGGACCACCGTCTTTTTCCAGTCCCCGGTGTTCATGGCCTTGGTCGCTACCACCACTTCTTCATACTCCGTAATACTGGCATCGGAATGGACGCTGGCGTGTATTTCGTTCAGCGGTACCTGCTGCGTGCGGATGCCGAATTTTTTCTGATACCGTTCGTCCGCCAGTTCGGTATTCGGATACACCTGGCATAAATAAACAAAGACCTGATTCCTGATCCCCGACTGCAGGATCTCTTCGATCCCCTTCTTGAAGCTTTCGTATGTCTCTCCCGGCAGCCCCAGGATCAACTCGGTGTAAATGGGGATGTTCTCCGCGTTGTATTTTTTCTGAAGGCTGTTATAGACCGACATGCGGATATTCTTTCTGCCGACATTGGAGGCGACCAGGGGACAGTTCGTCTGCCGGGACATGGTGATCCCCTTTTCCATGGCGCCGCGGGTCAGCAATTTCCCTATCTCGAACACGTTATCCTCGGTATTCTTGCTGTAACAGACGCGGAGTTTCTCGGGGAATCCGCGGGCAGCCTTGTTTTGGGCGAAATACCCGGCGATGTCCAGGTCGCGTTTGAACATGCCGAAATTGGAATCGGCGCAGAATACGTACTGTATCTTACGCGCCGAGCACCAGTCGACGATTGCCCTGACCCGGTCCAGGCTGAAGAACCTGTACTGTTTGCTCAACCCCCCCTGTCCCCAGAAACAATAGGAGCACATGAACGGGCAGCCCCGGTTCGTTTCTATGATCACCTGGAAATTAATGTCTCCCTTGAATAAATAATCATACAGCCCGTCCAGGTAAGGGGACGGGAACCTGTCCAGGTCTTTTTCCGGTTTACGCTCCGCGGCATTTTTTACGTATTTCCCGCTCTCGGGATCGCGGAAGGATATGCCGGGTATGCCGGAAAAATCCCTTGATTCGAGATTCCGCTCCAGTATCTGCGCAAAAGACTGTTCCCCTTCGCCCCGCGCCGTCACATCAATGAAGGGGTGCTCCCCGTAGAACTGTTCCGCCTCAAAAGGAACCTGCGGCCCTCCAAAGACGATCAGGCAGCCGGGGAATCCGGCTTTGACCCTGCGCGCCACCTCAAGGCTGAGGTTCATGTTCCACATGGATACGGAAAAGGCTGCGACAGCCGGCTCAGCGTACTGCGCTACGATCTGTTCGGGGGTCCGGCGTACGAAAAGAAAGGGCATGAATTCGTACTGTTCCCTCAGGCGCCGGTCGGCCTGCGCGTTTGACTGCAGCAGCCCCGAGACCAGCGGCAGATAGATCGAGTTGTCCATTACAATGTTATATTCGTTGAAGTAGACCTTATTTTTTTTCATTGCTTACACCGGGGGCCGCCTGATCGGCGTACCTTCTCTTTATTTTGTTTTTCAGCATTTCTTGCACCGACTGCGCTGCCTCCGCGCCGAATTTTTCAACGATCATCGCCTGGTAGGCGGGGTTGCCGAAATATTCCTCGAACGCCCTGTCCCTGAACTTCAGCACCTCGGACGGCGCCAGGTATTTCGTCGGCAGCGGCAGCGTATCTTCGGATAACGGCGAATAACCGTCCCATGTCCCGGGCAGCGGTATTCCGGCGCGCACGGACTGCTCGTACAATTGCGAGCCGGGCCAGGCCATCGCCGCATACAGGTTCACGTATTCAAAATTAAACCTTTTGGCCATATCCAGCGTTTCCTGCATGGTTGCACGGGTATCGTCGGGAAGGCCGAAGATGAAATTCGCGATGATATGTATGCCCGCCTGCCTGGTCATGGCCACGGCGCGCTCTATCGTAGAGGAATTTATCTTTTTCGAAACGCCCTCACGCACCCCCTGGCGGCCTGCCTCTATCCCGTAACAGATCCATTCGATACCCGCCTGTTTCATCTTTTTGAGCATCCCCTCGGTCACCGTGTCCACCCTCGAATAACACCACATGTTGAGCGAATAGCCGCGCGCGATGATGAGGTCGCAGATCCTGTTCACCCGCTCGGGATTGAAGGTGAAATTATCGTCGGTAATGCGGATGTAGCGCACTTTGTAGTTCGCGACCAGATAGTCCAGCTCCTCGAGCACCTTTTCCGGGCTGCGAAAACGTATCCCGGGTTTTCCGTACACCGTATTCACGCAGCAGTAATTACAATCAAAGGGGCAGCCGATGCTCGTGTACAGGATGGCATAGGGCTGCCGGAAGCTGGACCCGAAACACTGCCAGTTATGCGCCCGGTATTTGTCCATCGGTAAAAGATCCCAGGCGATCAGGGGAAGCTCGTCGAGGTTCACCAGCGGGGCGCGGGGGTTTGACCGCACCTCGCCGCCGGGTCCGCGATACCACAGGTTCTTGATGTCATAGTCCTTCTCGCGCCCCCGCGAGCGCAGCAGCGGCAGCAGCCGGGCAAGCGCCAGGTACGCCTCCCCTTCGACGACAAAGTCCGGCTGTTCTTCGGTCAGGGTCTTGGCCGGCAAGGCCGACGGATGGCGCCCGCCGAGCAGCACGGCAATGCGGGGAGACAAACTCCTGATCTCCTTCACGGTCTGGCTGGCATGGCCCATCCTCATGGTGTGGGCGAATATCCCCGCCAGGAGCGGATCGTATTCCACGGCCTTCTGCGCGGTCTCCCGGGGCGTCAGGAATTCCGCATCCGCGTCGATTATCCTGACCGAAAAGCCCTGTTCCCGCAGGAAACCGGCGAGCAGTCCGATGTCGAGCGGAGGCGCGAATCCGGAAAGCTGCGTCAGGTTGCCGAAGAGACGGCCCCTGCCCCCCGGCTTGAT
>JAQTMD010000109.1 GCA_028714595.1 Candidatus Omnitrophota bacterium | reverse complement strand
TCAGCCTGTCTTTCGCGGCGATGTACGCCGTGACGCGCATGGTCTCACTCTTGCGGAATACGAAGCGGGCGCAGACCGCCCGTGCACGATGTTCGTCCAGGCCGTCGAGCAGGCACATCAGATAAATCAGCCAGCTGTCGACGTGACGGTGGGAGGAAAACGTGACCCTGAACCGGCAGATCACCCGTACGGCGGAGCGCATCAGCGAAAAAACGCGGGCGGAAGGAGAAAACCCCGGCCAGATGAATCCAAGGCCGGAGAGTTCCTTGAGGCGCATGAGCGGTTTTACCGGATCGTCCTCTTTCAGGATCAGGATCAGCTCGTCGCGCAGCCGCTGCGGCTCGACGATATCGAGCATCTTCAGCCCGGCTGCCTCCGTGAGGCACTCGAGCGTCTTCGCCTCGAGGCAGAAGCCGTAGCGCTGCTCGAAGCGGACGGCGCGAAGCACCCTCGTCGGGTCGTCCATGAAACTTAAACCGTGCAGGATCCGGATGATCCCGTGCCTGATGTCGCTGCGGGCGCCGAACAGATCGATCAACCGGCCGAAATCATCCTTATTGATGCTGATCGCCATGGTGTTGATGGTAAAATCACGGCGAAAGAGGTCGTCTTTGAGCGTGCCGCGGCTCACCACCGGCAGGCAGCCGGGCTCGGGATAGAACTCTTTGCGCGCCGAGGCGACGTCGATCTTGTGGTGATGGGCAAGCGCGATCGTTGCCGTGCCGAACCTCCGGTGGAAGACGGCCTTGGCGCGCAGGCGGGCCGACAGGTCCGCTGCGAACGCGATACCGTCGCCGTCGACGGTGATGTCAACGTCGAAATTCCGCACGCCCAGGATCAGGTCCCGCACAAAGCCGCCGACCAGGAACGCCTTTACTCCCCGGTGACCGGCGGTCTCGCGCGCAGCATAAATAAGCGCCAGGATATCTTCGGGCAATTGTTTGAGGTGTTTTTCCATGTCTCTTGAAACGACAAACTACGGGTTATTACGGCCGCGGATGGTACATCCGGTGGATCGACTTGAGCCGTTCTTTGTTGATATGCGTATAGATCTGCGTCGTAGCGATGTTCGCGTGGCCCAGCATCTCCTGGACCGACCGCAGATCGGCGCCCCGCTCCAGGAGGTGCGTGGCAAACGAGTGGCGCAGGATATGCGGCCGTATCGGCTTCTTTATCCGGGCGAGTTTCGCGTAACGCTTGATGATCTTCCACAAAGACTGGCGCGACAAGCGCGCGCCGGACCGGCCGACGAACAGGAATTCCGATCTCCTGTCTTTTAAAAGTTTCGGCCGCGACGCGTCAAGGTACCGGGTAATGCTGGCGATCGCCTTCCTGCCCAGCGGGATAATCCGCTCTTTATTGCCCTTGCCGGTGCAGCGCAAGAATCCTATCTCGCGGTTGACGTTGTCCACCTTGAGCCCAGAGAGCTCCGATACCCGCATCCCGGTGGCATAGAGCGTTTCCAGGATCGCCCGGTCGCGCATGCCCTGCTTACAATCGCGGATGTTCGGCTGCGCAAGCAGGGCCTCGATCTCGTTGAGAGAAAGCGTCTCAGGCACCTTCTTCCATAATTTCGGCGAATCGACCAGCCCGGTCGGGTCGGACGCGGCAAGGCGCTCGCGTACCAGGAAACGGTGGAACATCCTGATCGCCGCAAGCCTGCGGGCAACGGAATTGGCAGCCAGTCCCCGGTCCTTCTGGGCGAGCATAAATCCGATGATGTCGTTCTTGGTCGTACGGGAAACGTTGGCGATCGACCGGGACTTCAGGTACTCCGCATAGGCGCCCAGATCCTCCCCGTAGGAGGCTATCGTGTTTTTGGACAGCCCCCGCTCCACCGTGAGGTAATTCAGGAACGCGTCGATGAATTGTTCCATGGTCAGGAAAAAAACGGATTGCGCCGCAGTTCGTCTGCGATGGTCGATGACGGTCCGTGTCCGGGATAGACGACCGTCTCAGGCTCCAGGTTCAGCAGCTTTCCGCGGATAGCCGCAAGCAGGGCGTCCTCGTCGCCCCCGAGATCGGTCCTGCCGATATTCCCGCAGAAGAGGCTGTCGCCGGTAAAGACCGCGCCGGTAACGGGCGCCTGCAGCACCAGCGCGATACCGCCCGGCGAATGGCCGGGTATGTGCCGCACTTCCAGCCGGATACCGTCGAAGTCGATGACCTGATTATCTTCCAGCTTCTGGATGGAGCCGGCGACCCTCACGGGAGTAGCGACTGCTGCCGAGTAATTACGCCGCGCATCGCGCAGCATGCCTGCGTCGTCGGCGTGGACATACACCGGGACCCCGAACGCGTCGTCGCAGCCGATGTGGTCGTAATGGCCGTGGGTGTTGATCACCATGCCGGCGCTCAAGCGATGCCGCGCCAGCGCCTTTTTGATCTTGTGCTCTTCATCCCCGGGGTCGATGATCACTGCCTTATGTCCCGGGCCCTGTGCCAGGATATAACAATTCACCTCCAGGGCCCCGACGACAACCGTCTCCAGGATCATAGTATGTTGCCCCGGACCTTGGCGTATGAAAAAGAATCGACGATCTGCCTGCGGATGTCGCGGGCGGTCTTGCGGTTGGCCTCGACTTTCTGATAATAAAAGTCTTTGGCCACCGCATCCCGCAGGCCCCGGAGCGCCCCGATGCTGACGTCCAGGCGCGCGCGGCTGGGCTCATCGATCAGGAGCCGCAGGTTTACCAGGTTCGTGACCGCCTCTTCCACGGACTCGATCTGGCGCTTGTGGTTGCCGTTCACCTCAAGCGAATCGACGAGTTCGTCATGCCAGGTGCGCCAGAAAAGGAAGTACTGCCGGTACAGGGCGTGGTTGTCCGCGGCCGGCGCGGGATATTCCTCGGGCGCTACCACCACCTCATCCGCCTCTTTCTCTTCCACTTTCGATTTACGGACGAACTTCTTGGCCAGGGACTGGCAGCCGCAAGACCATACCAGACACGCCGTACAAAAGATCGCCAGGACCGCCTTGTGCGCAGGAAGCATCCTCATCGCTCCTCCAACATTTTCAGAAACTGCTTTTCATCGATTATCCTGATGCCGAGCTTTTTCGCCTTATCGAATTTCGAGCCGGGGTTCAAGCCGGCCACTACAAAATCGGTCTTTTTACTTACGCTGGAACTCGTCGTGCCTGCCTGATTACGCACCAGCTCCTCTGCCCGGAAACGGCTGAATCCGGACAATTCGCCGGTAAAGACCACGGTCTTGCCGCTGAACTTACCCGGCGCTGCTGCAGCATCCGGCTCGGTGAAGGTAAGCCCCCGTGCTTTGAATTCCTCGATAAGCGTCTGCGTGGACGGTAAGGCAAAATAGGCTTTCACCGACGCGGCGATCACCGGCCCGATCTCATAGATGGCGTCAAAATCCTCGCGTTTTGCCTTTGCCAGGGCATCCAGGTTCTTGAAATGACGGGCAAGCACGTACGCCGCCTTCTCTCCCACGTGGCGGATGCCCAGGGCATAGACCAGCTTGGACAGCGGCCGGGATTTACTCTGCCGTATTGCAGCGAGCAGGTTGTCGGCTTTTTTTTCCTTGAACAACTCGAGTTTTGCGAGATCTTCGGCGGTGAGCTTGTAGATATCCGCAAAGGTGCGCACCAGTCTCAACCGTACCAGCTGCTCCACGGCTGACTGCCCCATGCCTTCGATATCCATTGCCGTGCGCGAGGCAAAATGCAGCAGCCCCCGCTCAAGCTGCGCGGGACAGGACGGGTTGATGCAGCGGTACGCCACATCCGCTTCTTTTTCCTTGACGACGTCTGTCCCGCATACCGGACAGACCTTGGGCGGGGCAAGAGCCTTTTTTCCGCGGTGCTCGACGACTTTGACGACTTTGGGGATCACGTCCCCGGCGCGCTCGATGAGCACGCGGTCGCCCTCTCTGATGCCCAGGCGCTTGATCTCGTTATAATTATGCAGCGTGGCGTTGCGTATGGTCACGCCGCCGCACTCGACCGGCTCAAGCTGGGCAGTCGGGGTGATCACTCCGGTCCTGCCGACGTTGGCGGTGATCTTCACGACCGTGGTGGTGGCCTGGCGCGCCGGGAATTTGAACGCCACTGCCCAGCGCGGGCTTTTCAGCGTGGTCCCCAGCTTCTTCTGCTGGGCAAAATCGTTCACCTTGACCACGATGCCGTCTATATCATAGGTAAGACTGTCGCGCTGCGCAAGCCACTCGTCCCAGTAAGCCTTGACCTCCCCGAGGTTCCTGCAGCGTCTGGAGTACGGATTGACGCGCACCCCCCACTCCCGCAGCTTCGCCAGGTAGTCCCACTGGCTTGCGATGTTCGTTCCCCGGTACTCTCCCAGGGAATGTGCGAAAAAATTAAGCCGTCGTTCTGCCACGATGCGCGTATCCAGGAGCTTCAGGGACCCGGCTGCGGCATTGCGCGGATTGACAAAGAGCTCTTCGCCTCTGGCGCGTTTCTCCTCGTTCACCGCCTCAAAGTCTTTATTATCCATGTACACTTCGCCGCGTATCTCGATGCGCTCGGGGCTTGCGCCGTTTGCGCGCAGTGCCAGCGGGATCGCCCGGATCGTCTTGATGTTCGCGGTGACGTCCTCGCCGGTCGAGCCGTCGCCGCGCGTTGCCCCGATAACGAGCCTGCCTTTCTCGTACGTAAGGTTGGCGCTCAGGCCGTCTATCTTGTGCTCTACGACGAATTCCACGGGCTCGCCTGCTTTGAGGACCTTGTGCACCCGGGCCTCCCAGGCCTTCAGTTCCCCGAAGGAATAGGTATTATCAAGGGAGCGCATGGGCTGGCGGTGGCGGACGGTCGGAAAACCCGCGAGCAGCCCGCCGCCGACCCGTACCGTGGGCGAATCAGGGCTCCGGTACTCAGGGTTTGCGTCTTCGAGCTCCGTGAGCTGACGCATGAGCCCGTCAAATTCTTTATCGGATATTACCGGCTGGGAAAGGACGTAGTACCGGTAATCGTGGTCCCGGATCTTTTCGCGCAGCCCCTCTATCTTTTTCTGGATGTCGCCTGTCATCAGTTTCCGGTCAGGAGCCGGTCTCCCAGGAAATGCGGCAGCCCGGCCTCGACGATCCTCCTGCGGGCGGAAAAGACCTCGTAGGGAGCGCGTTTTATCTGCACGGTCCGGCTTTCGGTGTCATAGATGCAATACGCGGCCTTGGGAATACTGTCGCGCGGCTGGCCGACGCTGCCGACGTTGACGATGTATTGCGTGCCCGGTTCGATGCGTATGGTCTCGACGTCATGATACGAAACGCCCCTGCCCGGCTTTTTCACGAAAACGACCGGGACATGCGTATGGCCGACAAAGCATACCGGCTGCTTCATCAGCTCGAACGTCCGTTCGCAGCTG
>JAQTMD010000108.1:4076-5388 GCA_028714595.1 Candidatus Omnitrophota bacterium | reverse complement strand
CAATGACACGCCACTCACGTCGCAGGCGCTCATCAAGGTCTACGACGCCAGCGACCTGAACGTCTCGGACGTCTCCGATAACCTGTTCAAACTGCAGGGAAGCATCACGGTCAATGCCCCCAACGGCGGCGAGCCGTGGCAGGCGGCGACAACCGAGAACGTCACCTGGGGATGGACCGGCAATATCAGTTACGTCAAGATCTATTATTCCAAGGATGCGGCGCACCTGGTCTGGACCCCGCTTACTGCCGGAAGCGTCGCCAATACGGGTACCTATCCGTGGAATATCCCGGTTGAGGCGGTCTCCACCACCGTGAAGATCCGCGTCGAGGACGCCAGCGACAGCGAGGCATTCGACGAATCGAACAACAACTTCATGGTGCGCTGCCGGTTCGTCCTGACCTCGCCCATCGGAGGGGAACAGCTGCGCGTGGGCAGGACCCACAACATCACCTGGAACAAGGTCGGCAATCCCGCGGCGGTCTTACTTGAATATTCGCCGGATAATTTCCTCGACCCGATGAACACGGTAGTCATCGACGGGGCAGCCTCTGCGGTCAGTCCCTATCCCTGGCTCGTCCCGCCGTATCTCTGTAATACCGTGCGGGTAAGGATTTCCGACGCCGCCGATTCCGGGGCAACGGACAAGTCAGGCGCTAATTTCAGGATCACCGGAGACGTGCATGTCGACGCGCCCAACGGAGGCGAAGACTGGGTGTATAACTCCATTCAGACGATCACCTGGACCACGCACGGCGCGATTTCCGACGTCAAGATCGAATATACCTATGACGGCGCAACCTACCACCTTATCAAGGCGGTGGGAAACACCGGTTCAACGACCTGGCAGGTCCCGGATCACGTCAGCGACACCTGCAGGGTCAGGATTTCCGATTTGGCCGATTCTTCGGCGGATGATACGTCCGATGCGCCGTTCAACATCGTCCCCGTATTTACGCTCACCTCTCCCGTGGGCAACGAGGTCTGGACCGTCAACGACATGCATCAGATCGGCTGGACATGCAGCGGTACGGTGACGAATGTCCGCCTGGACTGCACCCTCAACGGCGGGACGTTCGATCACCCGATCACCGCTTCGACGACCAACGACGGAAGCTTTGACTGGCAGATACCCGACTGGATCTCCAGCCAGGTGAAGGTCAGGATCGGCAACGCGGTGACGCCGAACGCCTTTGTCGCCTCTCCGGCTAATTTCAAAATCCGCGGGGCATTCCAGGTCATTTCTCCCAACGGCGATGAATCGTGGCAGATCAGCCAGCCCGAGACGATAACCTGGCTGACGACCGGCACC
>JAQTMD010000108.1:0-4066 GCA_028714595.1 Candidatus Omnitrophota bacterium | reverse complement strand
GCGGCGAGTTCCCCGTCGGCAAGATCATCGTGAGCAATTATTCCAACACGACGAACAGCTGCCCCTGGACCATACCGGATGACCGCACGCCGGCTGCGCGGGTCAGGGTCGAGGATTACAACGATCCGACGGTAGTGTACGACGAATCCGACGCGGATTTCCGCATCCAGGGTTACCTGGGATTGAACGCGCCGAACGGCGGCGAAGACTGGCTTGCCGGCGACCACCACAACATCAGCTGGGACTGGGGCGGAACCATGTCCGCGGTGAAATTAAGCTACACCGCCGACGGGACCAATTATATACTGATCAACGCGGCCGCTCCCAACGGGGCCGGCTCGAGCGGCACCTTTACCTACGATTGGCTGGTCCCCGAGACGCTTTCGCACACCTGCAGGGTTAAGGTCGAAGATACCGCCGACGTTACCGTTTTCGACGTCTCCGACGCGGTTTTCCGGATCAACGGTTCGATCAGCATCACCTCGCCGGTCGGCGGAGAGCGCTGGGTCACGAACGAGACGCATCCGATCACCTGGACCGACAGGGGCGACATCCCGTTCGTGGACATACTCTATTCCAAAAATAACTTTGGAGGCGACGTCCATACGGTCGTTACCCGTGCGCCGAACGCGGGTTCCTATGACTGGAAGATCCCCGATGACCGCTCGACGACGGTAAAGGTGCGCGTCCTGAACTCGGACGATCCCACCATCGTCGCTACATCCGGCGGCAACGTGCACATCGATTACTACCACATACACTGGGTCGTCAGGAACCTCCTGACCCTTGAGGAACTGACCGGCCTGGGCGTGAGCGAGTCGACGGTCATCACCCATCCCGACGGCAGCAAGGAAACGGTCACCGGATGGCTGGTGGACAAGAACGGCAGCACCATGACCTCGCCGATCGACCATGATACGCCGTACGGTCAATGGACGACGATCTGGAGCGCGGTATCCTACGCCGATGCAGGCCAGCCGTTCCTCTGCGACAGGGATCAGTCTTTTGAAGTCCTGATGGAGACCTCCGCGGTCCACATCTGGCGGGCGGAAGCGGAGTTCACCTACGATGCCACGGGCGATAATCTCAAGATAGTCGCCTGGCTTGAACGCGACGGTTCGGTGGTCCCGGGCGCGGACAAGATAGCCATTTATCTCTACGACGACTCGGGGAACGTGATTGCATATAACACCGTGTGCGACCCTGTGTTCTACAATAAAGACACGGACGGCGACAAGAAGAACGACGTCTGCGATCCGGTGCCGACCCTTTACTCGGCGACGATCGACCCGTCGGGATATTTCTACGTTACGCTGCCCGAGCCCACTAATCTGCAAGCCGGCGTGGTGTATGCCGCGTTAGTGGACATTACCAATCAAAAGAATGCGCACTTCAGGACGCCGACCTCGTTCTCCATCACCGAATCAAAGCGGCTGGAGTCCACCGAATCCGCGGTCAATAAGCTCGCTACTGTGACGATGCCGGCGTTCCAGTCCAGCATTCAGACCACGATCGAGACCGGCATCGAGCAACAGAAACAGGCTATCACCGACATCATGGTCGGCGAAGGCGGCGACCCGGAAGCTATCATCACCAGCGGCGGCATGGTCGGTATGCTGCAGCAGTCGCTGACCAGCTTCGAACAGTCCACTACCACCGCGATCCAGACCCTGCAGTCGGGAGCCGAGACCGCGGTAAAGGCAGGCCAGGAACTGGAAGCCACTGCCAAGAAGTTCTCCTGGGGCGGCGTAGTCTCTCCCGATCCCG
This sequence comes from Candidatus Omnitrophota bacterium, assembly GCA_028714595.1. GTDB lineage: Bacteria > Omnitrophota > Gorgyraeia > Gygaellales > Profunditerraquicolaceae > JAQTMD01. The sequence goes on along the minus strand of JAQTMD010000108.1, from coordinate 2,299 downwards.
CCCTTACCGGAGACATGGTTACCCTGTCGGTGCAGGGACAGCCCGGCTTGATGCCGCTCTTGTCCCTTTACACCTGGGACAACAAGCCCATCTATACCAGCCAGATGCTTACCGAGACGCGGCCGGGGTTCTACGTCTTTGAATTCAAGGCCGACACCAGGTTTAATCCCGGTAAGGCATATACCTTTGTGGTCACCGAACAGGTGACCGGCGGCCTGGTCTCGGGCTCGGGCATGGTCGAGTCCATGGGTATCACCACGGTCGCCGGCCTTGCCGCAGCAGCCCCCGAAGCGGAGCGCGCGGCAAAGAAGGCGCTGGACGCCATAAAGGCCGTTGAGGCGGTGCTGGTCTCCAACGACAACATCAACATCTCCATGACCCTGAAGAACCTCAAGGATTCCGTGGACGCCCTGCCGGAGACCTTGAGCAAGGAAGGCCCGAACGCGGCGCTGATGAGCGCCATCAACGATATCTCCGAACAGCTCAAGGGCATCATGGGAGAGGAGGGGCTTGACTTCGGCGAACTTCTCGACGAGAAATTAGGCGACGCCTCGACCCTGAAGCAGATGCGCAATAAGACCGATACGATCTCTTCGATCGTCGACCTGCTGCTGCAGATCATGGAGGCACGGCTGGGCGGCGTGGACGCGCCGATCATCAATACCTCGCTGCAGTCGGGCAGCGTCAAGTTCAGGATCGTGGCCATCAACCCGTCCAAGACCAAAGTGCAGCGGGTGCAGTTGAAGAAATACCTGCCCCAGGAAGTGCGGCCCAAGGACGTCATGGACCTCGGAGGGCTTGAGCTCGAATACGATTCCGAGAAGAGCATCTATTTTGTCTTCAGGAACCTTGACCTGCAGCCCAGCGAGGTGCGCGTTTTTGAAGTCGAGGTCGAGGACATCTGGATGATCCCGGATGCGCAGTTCGCCCAGATCCGCCAGTCCATCGACGCCACGCTGGCGAAGTTCAAGGGCAGCGCCCTGTTCGACGAGGCCAAGCAGGTGACGGATACGCTGTATCCGCTGCTTGACGAGATGCCCAAGGCCCAGTCCGACGAGAGCATCAGCCGCGAACAGCACATCGGCGTCTATCGTCAGAACGTGCTCAACGTAAAGCGCATCAGGGATCAGCTGGCGGAACTGGAAAAGAGGATCCAGCCGTCGGCAGGCATGCCCGAGGCGCTGGAAAAGAACAAGTTCAAGATGAACCTTCCGTCGAAGAGCACGACGTGGCTGATCATCCTGGTGGTGATCGTCTTCCTTGGTTTGTTCGCCGGGATATTCTTCTTTGTCTGGCAGGGACAGGTCAAGGCAAGCCAGGACGTCATCAAGGAAACCGCCAAGACGTCATTTCCGGGTGCGGGAAAGGAACCGGAAAAGAAATAAGAGATTCGTCAGGGGACAGTTCTCATTTTTCCAGCGCGTCAGTCTGTAAGAAAAATGAAAACTGTCCCCATGCTTGTGCAGCGAATAGAGGGGACGGTTCTCGCTTAGATTGAGAACCGTCCCCTTGTTTTTAAAAAGATTAGAATTTTCTCTTGAATCATGCTATAATAATTCCAAACCCGTTGTTTACGAGGAGGTTAACGCGAAAAGCCGGTGACAGAAGATGGTGAACGTCGTCATCTATACCCCTGAACGACTGGTCTTTCAGGGAAAAGTACAGAGCGTCGTTTTGCCCGGTGAACAGGGCGTCTTTGAAGTGCTGGCCTATCATAAACCCCTGGTCTCGCGGCTGATCAGCGGCGTGATCGTCGTCGGAGAACAAAGCTTTGCGATCCGCTGCGGCATCGCCGGCGTGTCCAGGAACCGTTGCATCGCCGTCATAGAAGAATAGCATGGACCGAAACCTCGCACTCCTGGTGATCTTTGCGCTCTGCATATTCCTGCCGTGCTGGGTCTTTGCGCAGGTCGGAAGAGTGAGCATCGCCGCTTTAGGAAGGAACCCTTCCGCCGCTCCCAAGATACTTCAGACCATGATCATTGTGCTCATGTTCGCCGAGGCCGCGGTGATTATCGCGATGCTGATCGTGTTCCAGTTGTTTTCATAAGCAACACCCAGCCTAAAAGGATAGGTTGGTGTGCGTCTCTACGCAAAAAGGAGTAGACCATGGGTATAGGAGTGATTATCGGCATGATCGCGGTGCTGATCGGATTGTTCGTCGGCATGGTCGTCTTCCTGCAGAAGTTTTTCAAGAGCGAAGTCACCACCGCCACGACGCACCTCGATACCCTGATGTCCGAGACGCAGGCAAAGACCGAACAGGTCCAGAAGCAGCTCGAGGACGCAAAACGCCAGA
>JAQTMD010000107.1 GCA_028714595.1 Candidatus Omnitrophota bacterium | reverse complement strand
GGGCGTGTCGGATTTTAGGGTGTCTTGATTTGACTCGAGCACGCCACCAACGGCGCGCGCAGAGCCAATCAAGACAGGACCCCTAAAATCTGTCACCCTGCGAAGACCCCACAAGACAGGACCCGCTAAACTGCAGGACCCGCAAAATCATATGGAGACCATGGAAGTAAAGATAGTACGCAGCAGGAGAAGGCGCAGGACGGTGAGCGCGCGGTTGGTCCGCGACACCCTGGAGGTGCGGGCGCCGCTTTTGATCCCGCAGCACGAGCTTGCGAGGATCGTCGCTGATTTCAAGGTCAAGTTCGAGAGGAAAAAGATCAAAGACGAGCTGGACAGGAAAGAGAGTCTGCTGGAGAAGGCTGCGAGGATAAACGAGCAGTACTTTGACGACAAGCTGACCGTGAATTCGATAGAGTATGTCACTGACCAGAGCTCCAAGTTCGGCTGCTGCAATTATAGGACAGGGAATATCCGCATCTCGCACCGCGTCGGTTTAATGCCGGCGTGGGTCAGGGACTATGTTATACTACACGAGATGGCGCACCTGCTCGTACCCGCTCACAACAAAGAATTCTGGGATATCGTTTCCAGATACAAGTTGACTGAACGGGCGCGGGGCTATCTTATTGCCGTGGGGTTGGAGAGCGAGTCGGGATCGGAAATACCACCCCGGGAGAATCACCGGTAATCCGGCTCGCTGGTGCTGCTCCCGGGGTGTTTCCAGGAGAGGTGATGAAAAAAGAGGCGTATTTATACGAGAAGCTGGATGATAAGAAGGTCCATTGTTTCCTCTGCGCACACCAGTGCAGGATCGCCGACGGCAAGTTCGGGTTCTGCGGGGTGCGCAAGAACGAGGCAGGGACCTTGTATTCCATGGTCTACGGCAATGTCATCTCCGCGAATGTCGACCCTATCGAGAAAAAGCCCCTCTACCACTTCCTGCCCGGCTCGTACAGCTTTTCCATCGCCACCATCGGCTGCAACTTCCGCTGCGGCTTCTGCCAGAACTGGGAGATCTCGCAGACCAACGTGCGCGACGGCTCGCGCATCGCAGGCCGGCCGTTATCGCCGGAAGAGGCGGTGCAGGCCGCGATCACGAGCGAGTGCCAGAGTATTTCCTATACCTATACCGAGCCGACCATCTACTTTGAATACGCCTATGACATCGCAAAGCTGGCCAGGGCAAAAGGGCTGCGCAATGTCTTTGTCACCAACGGCTACATGACCAGGCAGGCGATCGAGATGATCAAACCGTACCTGGACGCGGCGAACGTGGATTTGAAGTTCTTTAAGGACGAATCGTATAAGAAGATTTGCAGCGGAAGCCTGCAGCCGGTGCTGGATTCCATCAAGTTCATGCGCGAGTCAGACATCTGGGTGGAAGTGACCACGCTTGTTCTGCCCGGCGAGAACGATTCTCCCGGGGAATTGCAGGGTATCGCGGAATTCCTTGCCGGCGTGGATAAGGACATGCCGTGGCATATCTCGCGGTTCTTCCCGAACTATAAGTTTACCGACGGGGCTGCAACGCCCGAGGCGACTCTCAAGAAGGCGCAGGAGCTCGGTTCAAAGGCAGGCCTGCGGTATGTGTATGTGGGCAATGTCTACGGCTGGGGGAACGATACCTCCTGCCACAACTGTAAGAAACTCCTGATAAAGCGCGAAGGCTTCAGCGTTTTAGAGAACAATATCGCCAAGGGAGCGTGCAGTTTCTGCAAGACCCCCATCCCCGGCGCGTTCTCCTAAAAGGCTTGTTGACGTATTGAGCTTATGCGATAATAAAAGGAAAAAATGGAGCGATATGGAACGGTACTGGCGGCAAAAAGCGGATGAAGTCAGTCAAAACCTGAATACCGATATAACATCCGGCCTTTCCCTTACAGAGGCGCAGGCGCGCCTTGTCAAGTTCGGGCCCAATGCCCTGAAGGAGAAAAAAGGGATAAACCCTTTCCGGATGTTCCTTGAGCAGTTCAATGATTTCATCATCTGGGTGCTGATCGCTGCGGCGCTTATTTCCGGTTTCTTGAAGGAATGGATCGACGCGCTGGCGATCATCGGCATCGTCATCCTGAACGCCATCATGGGTTTTGTCCAGGAATTCCGCGCTGAAAAGGCATTGGCTGCCCTGAAAAAACTCTCCAGCCCCCAGTCAAAGGTCATCCGGCAAGGAGCGCACACGCTTGTCCCTTCTGCGGAGCTGGTGCCCGGGGACCTCATCGAGCTCGAAGCCGGCGACCATGTGCCCGCGGACGGCCGCATCAGCTGGCATACCTCGAATTTTGCGGTCCAGGAAGCAAGCCTTACCGGGGAATCCGTTCCGGTAACCAAGATAAGCGCTGCCCTGGAAGCCAAAGAGATCGGCCTTGCCGACCGGGTGAACACTGTCTTTATGGGCACGGCAGCGGTATCGGGCAAGGCCCGGGCGCTGGTCACTGATACCGGCATGGCTACCGAGCTGGGCAAGATCGCAGCCATGATCCAGGCGGTCGAGCGCGAATCAACGCCGCTGCAGAAAAAGCTGGAAGAGTTCGGTAAATGGATCGTCTATGTATGTTTTGTGCTGGTGGCAATGGTCTTTGTCCTGGGGGTCTTCCGCGGGGGCTGGAGCAAGGAGAATGTCCTGGCTATGTTCTTGACGTCGGTGAGCCTGGCGGTCGCCGCCATCCCCGAAGGCCTGCCTGCCGTAGTCACGATCGCGCTCGCCCTGGGCGTGCAGCGCATGGTCAAGCGCCATGCCTTGATCCGGAAACTCCCGTCGGTGGAGACCCTGGGTTGCGCGCAGGTCATCTGTTCGGATAAGACCGGCACGCTTACCCGCAACGAGATGACCGTGCAGGCAGTGTATGCCGCGGGAAAAGTCTTCCGGGTCAGCGGCGTCGGTTATGAGCCGCAGGGAGAATTCCTGGTAGAAGAGCGCTCCGTCAACCCCCGCGAGTTTGCGGGCCTGTCGAAGGCCCTTGAATGCGCGGTGCTCTGTAACGGGGCGACGCTGGTCAAAGAGGAAGGCGATTTCAAGATCGTGGGCGACCCCACCGAAGGAGCTCTCTTGACGGCAGCCGCAAAGGCAGGTATCGACAAAAAAGACGCGGAAGGGGAGCATCCCTTCGTGGAAGAGATCCCCTTTGATTCCGACCGTAAGAAAATGACGATTATCCGCAAGGCTAAAGAAGGCGGTTTTATTGCCTATGTCAAAGGCGCGCCCGATATCCTGCTCGCCGATTGCGTTTCCGTCGAGCACAACGGCGCGAGCAGGCCCTTGACCGATGCGGACAGAGAAAAAATCCTTGGGCTTAATTCCGACTTCGCCAACCAGGCCATGCGCGTGCTGGCAGTGGCCGTTCGCAGGTTCGATACGCAACCGCGCGAATACCAGCCGGCGGCCATCGAGAAAGACCTGGTATTCCTGGGCCTGTTCGCCATGATCGACCCGCCGCGCGACGAAGTCCGCCAGGCAATCAAGGTATGCAAGGCCGCAGGCATCCAGCCGGTGATGATCACCGGAGACCATAAGGACACTGCAGTCGCCATTGCCCGGCAGCTGGGGTTTTTCGATGCCAGCGCCCGGGCCGTGAGCGGAGAGGAGCTTGACCGGATACCCGACGAAGACTTCAACCGCGAGATCCTGCATATCCCGGTGTACGCGCGCGTCTCCCCCGAGCATAAGCTGCGTATCGTGAAGACCTGGCGAAAGATCGGCAGGGTGGTGGCGATGACCGGCGACGGCGTCAACGACGCCCCGGCGGTCAAGGAGGCGGATATCGGCGTAGCCATGGGCATCACCGGCACCGACGTGACCAAGGAAGTCTCGGACATGGTCATCACCGACGACAATTTCGCTTCCATCGTGGCTGCCGTGGAAGAGGGCCGGGGCATCTACGACAATATCAAGAAGTTCATCCATTACCTGCTCTCCTGCAACGCGGGGGAGATCCTGGTGATGTTCCTTTCGTCGTTGATCGGCTGGCCCATGCCGCTCTTACCTATACATATACTCTGGGTGAACTTGGTGACCGAAGGGCTGCCTGCGCTGGCGCTGGGCGTTGACCCGGTCGAGCCGAATATCATGAAGCGGCCGCCGCGGCCTTCCAGAGAGCCGGTGATCCGCAAGGACCAGGCGCTGATGATGCTCTTCCAGGGCGCCTTTATCGCCTTCTGCAGTTTGCTCGCGTTCTGGTACGTGCTTTCCGTCGAGAACGAGGGCATCGGGCGCGCGCGCACTGCGGCGTTTATCGTGCTCTCCTGCGCGCAGCTCTTCCACGCCCTGAACTGCCGCAGCTCAACCGAATCGCTCTTTAAACTGGGGGTTTTCAGTAATATGAGCCTTATCTTGGCGGACCTGGTCTCGTTCGGGCTGCAGATGGCAGTGGTCTATGCGCCGTTTGCGCAGAAGATATTCAAGACCGAACCGCTGGGTCTGTATGACTGGTTGATGGTGGTCGTTGTTTCGTCGTTCCCGCTGTGGGCCATGGAGATCATGAAGGTATTCTTGCGTTCGAGGAGGGACGGGGAATGATCGTCGAAGAGCTCAAAAAAAAGATAGTGCGGCTGCAACGCAATGAGATATCCGAACACATCATCTATATGAAACTCAGCCGCCTGCTCAAAGACAGGGAGAAGGCCGCCGTACTGGAGAAGATTTCCCGCGACGAGCTTGCGCACCATGATTTCTGGCGGGAGCTTTCAGCCCAGTACGTGGAGCCGGACAGGCTCAAAATATTTTTCTTTGTCTGGGTCTCCCGTCTCTTCGGCCTGACCTTCGGGTTAAAGCTCCTGGAGAAGGGCGAAGAAAACGCCCAGGACGTGTACGCGAATCTCAAAGGCGTAGCCGCGGGCGTGGTCAATATCCTCCAGGACGAAGAGAGCCACGAGCACCAGCTGATCGACATGATCGACGAAGAACGGCTGCTCTATGTCAGCTCCGTGGTCCTGGGGCTCAATGACGCGCTGGTGGAGCTTACGGGCGCGCTGGTGGGGTTCAGTTTCGCGCTGCAAAAAGCGAAGCTCGTCGCGGTGGTGGGGCTTATCACGGGCATTGCCGCGTCGCTGTCCATGGCCGCGTCGGAGTATCTTTCCACCAGGCAGGAAGAGACGAAAAAGGACCCGGTGAAGGCCAGCGTCTATACCGGCATCGCGTATGTCCTGACCGTTACGCTTTTGATCATGCCGTACCTTTTCCTGGACAATGTCTATGCCTGCGTTGCCGTGCTTTTGGCGGTCGCGCTTTCGATCGTCTTTGTTTTTACCTATTACGTTTCAGTAGCCAAGGGCGTAAGTCTCAAACATCGCTTTGTTGAGATGGCGGGCATCGGCCTGGGAGTTGCGGCTATAAATTTCGGCATCGGGATCGCGGTACGCAGGATCTTCGGGATCGACCTATAACACGAGGCGCGTATGGAGCACTTGAAGCCAAAGGTTCCCATCATCGGTTGCGGCAACGTGGG
>JAQTMD010000106.1 GCA_028714595.1 Candidatus Omnitrophota bacterium | reverse complement strand
GCATGCGGGAACCGGCCGGGCTGCACGCGGACAAAACCGCCAACGCCGTCAAACCGATCCCCAGTACGATCTGCCCCCTCGTTCCTGCTGCGGTCTTCTTCATGCGCGGACTCCTTATGTGGAGACATAACACCGATCCATCCGATTGGATTGGGTGTATTCCTATGCGGTACGAATATCCATGATATGGTCGATGCGGAACGTGCGCTCCTGATGCTTGAGTTTACAGAAACCGACCAGGTAAGCAAAGGGGACGACCTCTTTGATCTCTTTGGGGATGACCGTGCGTTCAGAGACGTCGGCGCTGGAGCGCGAAAAATATTTTATCGTGATCTCCAAGCCGGCATCAATTGCCTCCTGTATCTTGGCGCTCTTCTGCGCGATGATGTCTGATACGAGGTTGCTGCGCAGGCTGAATAAACTCAAAAACTGTCCGAACTCCCTGATACCCTTGTCTGCCAGGGCTGCGACGAGGATCCGGAAGACCTCCCGGGTAAGCACGACATCTGCCAGGGCGCGGTGCTCCTGGGCAGTGCGGATATCCAGGCTCTGGGCGACATTGCAGAGCGAATGGCTGGAAAGCTTCGGCAATAATTTCCGGGCCATGCCCAGCACATCCACCAGCGCCGTCTGCGCAGGCAACGGCCGGTCCAGCCGGGCAAGCTCGGCATTCAAGAAACCCAGATCAAAAACAAGGTTGTACGAACAGAGACAGCTGCCGGCGATAAAATCAAGGAAACCGGGCAGGACATCGCCGGGTAACGGCGCGTTCTCGAGCATTTCCGGGGTGATGTGGTTTACGGCAAAGGCTGCAGCCGAAGGTGCGCGTCCGGGGTTGACCAGAGTCGAAAACTCCGCGATGATCCGGTCTGCCTTCAACCGCTGCGCTGCGATCTCCACGATACGGTCACCGCCGCCGGGGTCAAGACCGGTGGTCTCGGTATCAAAGATGGTGAATTCTATTTCATCGATGGTCCGGTGCATATGCGCGTGTCACGGTAAAGGCGCTTACCAGCGCCTGCGGACGGTAGGACAATTTGACGGCCTTAAGATTCGCAAGACCGGAGTCGTCCATGCAATTGATGTCCCGAAACCCGGCGAGTTCCTGGCAGAGCCGCATGAATATATACTGGCCGGCTCCCTTGACTTCCAGGTCCGTCACTTCGAACAAAATACAAAAGGTCGAGCTGCTCAGGGCATATCCGAAAGTACATGCCGCGATGCGGCCGTCGACCCGCACAACCCTGCCGATCACGCCCAGGTGCTGCACGCGAGGCAGCAGCGCATCAAAGGTCTTGGAAGAATCCTTGAGCATCCCTTGATAGATGTGGTCGTCGGTGGTCCTGGCGCGCTGCAGGCTCCAGCGCGCGTACAGCGAGCGGCATTCCCGCACGTCGGCTGCGCCAAACGGCTCGTAACTCGATTGGAAGTGCTTCAAGAAATAATTGACGCTTGCGCGCTTGGATTTGAAGCGGTCGCCGCGCAGGGACGCAAGGCTGGCGCGGGAATACACGTATTCGTCAAAGGCGTGCCGGCAGTCGTAGCCGAGCCCCTGGTAGCGCGCGATATCGCCTGCTGCGACGTTTTCGATGCGCGAGACCGCGGGGTTGCGGTTATACCGGTCCATGATTCCAAACGCCTCTGCGACGGCGGCGCTTGAGACGGATGCGCCCAGCGGCGGCAAGAACAGGAAACAGCCGATTGTATCCTTGAAAAATATGCACAGATTTCCGGAAATCTTGCACCAGAGTACCGAGTAGAGCCCGCGCGAGGCGTACAGCACAGGCACGCTATAGGCTGACAGTTCATGAGCCCCGACTTCCAGGAACCGCCGTACCATCGCCTGGTCGCAAAGCCCAAGCTTTCGTAATCGCATAGCTTAGAGTTCTATTTCGCCGATTGCCTCGACGCCATCGTATTCCTGGACAAGGTGCGGATTCCGCCGGATGAGGTCAAGTAACGAGGGGGTCGACAGATGCCGCAAGAGTTGACGGGCGAACGCCTGGAATTCCGGCCGGTGCTTGTTTTCCCGGACAAAGACACAGGCGGGGTCGGCGCATACAAACGTCCGGGTACCCCTGCGGCACAGGACAAAGGGATAGAGCTGGCATTCAAAAGGCCTGCGATCATAGACCCTGCATGCGTTTGCCCCGGGATCCAGGAACTCGCAGCGAAACTGCGCTGCGGGCGAATCCTGTACGACTCTAAGCCCCGCAAACTCCTTCGTTTCCTCTTCAAGCAGCCGCGGCACCCAGCAGGAATCCGCTGCGGCAAACCGGCAGCAGCCTGTACAGGTATGGCAGTACCCTTGCGGGATGCATTGCGCAATAAGGCCCATTTACTTTACGGTGCTGCCGACGGACACTTCCCTGTCCGGCATCAGGACCGATATCCCCTTCTCGTCGCTGGCAGCCAAAAGCATCCCCTGGCTTTCCACGCCCCGCAGCAGGGCAGGCTCCAGATTATCGACCACCACGATCTGCCGTCCGACCAGCGCTTCCTTTGCATAGCTTGCCCGTATCCCGGCGACGATCTGCCTGGTCGCCCCGCCGACATCGATCGTGATCACGTAAAGCCTGTCCGCATTCGGGTGATCGGCTACTTCGAGAACTTTCGCGACTTTCAGTTCGAGCTTTTTGAATTCTTCAAACGTTACCATAGACGGTTTCCTTTCGCTTCTGATGAAAAAAGCACCGTCGCGACATGCGGTGCTTATCGTAGGTCTGCCGTCGCGGGGGGTGCGCGTTACAAGGCTTCGTCTTCGCTCTTGCGCCTGTCCTTTACGTAGACGCTTCCCCCCAGGCTTTTTGCGTAATGCTTGAGTTCCGCGGCGATCTGGCTTAATTGAGCGACGTGTGAAAAAGTCCGGTATTCGTTGGTGACGACCGCGATAGAAATCCCCAACAGCGGGATTTGCCCCTCTTCGCCTTTACGGTTTTTGGCGACCAGATACCCCCGCTCGATGTCTTCGGCGCTCAAGAACTCCTTGCGGTTCTTATCGAATTCGACGACAATCTCCTTGCAGATGTCCTCCCAGCGGTCGACCGAGGTAATAAAGATGAAATCGTCTCCGCCGATGTGGCCCAGAAAATCGTCGACCTCGCCGAACCGCTTGAGGCTGCGCATGATCGCCTGCGCGGTGTAGACAATGACCTTATCGCCCATCTCGAAGCCGTAATTGTCGTTGAATTCCTTGAATTTGTTCAGGTCGCAGTAGCCGACGGCAAAGAGGACGTGGGATTTGATCCTCAGCTCTATCTCCTTGAACACCGAGATATTGCCGGGCAGTTTCGTCAGGGGGTTGGCGTCCAGATCGCGGGTCATGCGCACGAACGACGCCTTGACGCGCGCCAGGAACTCCGCGGGTTCGAACGGCTTCTCGACGTAATCGTCTGCCCCGGCATAGATGCCCTTGATCTTGTTGATCGGGTTCTTGGTGTCTATGATCATGATGATGCTCAGGTGACGAAGATTGAACTTTGCGCGGATATGTTTTGCGATCTCGATGCCCCTGACCGAAACAGATACAAAATCGCAGACCACCAGGTTGAACTGCTGTTTCTCCAAGACTTCCATGGCCTCGGCCTGGGTGCTGCACGCCTGCACGGAGTAGCCCTCGCCGGTCAAAAGCGCCGCTAAGAGCTCCCGCGTCTGCGCGTCTTCGACGATAACCAGGATGCTTCCCTCGGTGAAACTCATGGCAGTCCTTTTATTTAAGGGCGTCGAGCAGCTTCTTGCAGGCGTCCTTGATATGCTCCATGGCCTGGCCGTCCAGGACCAGGTAAAACGTGCCGGTGATGTGCTCTTCCGGCTCCATGAACACCGCTTCGGCAAGAAGGATATGCTTTTCCGCCGCATAGGGCGCGACGACCATGGAGAGCGCCTGCTGGATGGAACCGCTGACCAGGGTCGGTATCGAGGGGATGATCACGGTCTTTAAAATCATGCTCAAGGCGCCGGCATACGAGGAGATGATGACATTGCCGATCTCTTTGATCACCGAAAAGCCCATCTCCGTGAAGACGCTGCCCTTTTTGTCCGACATCGTGCAGCGGTAACACATATCGATGAGCTTGAAGGCGCTTTTCTCGTCCATGATGAAGAGTATCTCGCCCTTGAGGCCGCTCAAGATGTTCGAGGAAACGCTGATGATGATCTGGTCGGTCGAGATGCGGTCAAGGACCGCCTGCGTGGCCACGATATCGAGTGCCGGCATTTCCATGGAGATCTTTTTACCCAGTATCTCCGAGAGGGCGACGCTTCCGTGGCCGGCGGCGATGCTGGAGACCTCGCGCAAAATATCCATTTCGTCTTTCATGGGACACACTCCTTCTCGATTGACGTTTGTTTATCCGCTACACGGTATTACAGTAACATAGAACAAAGTCAAAATCAACGATTTTCGCCCGGAGGGGCGCCGGGCAAACGGCCTTACACGGCCTCCATCGTCGAGGGGGGCTTGGAAGTGATGTTATAGGTAACGCTTACCACGCCGGCCACTTCTGTCGTCAGCCTCCGGGAGAGGCCAAAGAGCACGTCATACGGCAGCTTTGTCGGCTCGGCACGGCGGGCGTCGATGGAATCCCAGCAGCGGATTTCGATCTGCATGCCGAAATCCCGCTTGCCGTCCCGCATGCCGGTAACGCGGTCCTGGTGCAGAATGGCCATGTATTGAAACGCCTTGACGCCGGCAAGCTCTTCCTCGGTGATCCGGGTCGCCTGGCGGACGATCCTGATCTTCTCCGGCGTGGCCTCGCCGATGACCCGGGCAGAAAGCGCAGGGCCGGGAAACGGCATGCGATTGAATATGGACTCCGGCAAACCTGCAGCAGCCGCGACCTTGCGCACGCCGTCCTTGCGCAGCTGCACCAGCGGCTCGATGATATGGTAGCCGAAAGTCTTTTTGGGGTCGATGCCCAGCTGCTCGAAGACATTGTGCTGCCGCTTGATGCCGGCGACTGTCTCGTCGACATCGGTCAGGATCGTGCCCTGCAAGAGGTATTTCGCCTTGCTCTGCTTCACCAGTTTCCCGAAGACGTCTTTGTAGAACGTCTGGGTGATCGCTTCGCGTTTTTCTTCGGGGTCAGTGATGCCTTTGAGCGCCCTGAAGAACTTATCCTTTGCATCGATGATCTCGACTTTCACGCCCTGCTTCTTGAAAATATCGACGATCCGCTGCGGCTCGCCGTCGCGCATGATACCGTTGTCGATAAAATAGGTCTTAAGCCTGTCCCCGAGCGCCTTGTGGCCGACCATGGTCACTGCTGAAGAATCCACGCCTCCTGAAAGGGCATTGATGGCACAGCCTTTGCCCACGGTCTCGGATATCTCCGCTGCCTTTGTCCTGATGAAATCCTGCGGGTCTAATTCACTGGCCTTGATCTCTGTGATCGCCATAACAAGCCTCCTAGAGTTAGAGATGGAACGGGGTTCGGGTGGGAAGATCTATATGAACGTGCTTCGGTAAAAGAGGATGCATTCCGTACGGGGACCGCCTACGAAGAAACTGGCGGGGTCGACGAGATTTGAACTCGCGATCTTCGCCGTGACAGGGCGACGTGTTGAACCAGGCTACACTACGACC
>JAQTMD010000105.1 GCA_028714595.1 Candidatus Omnitrophota bacterium | reverse complement strand
GACCACCGGCTTCGGCATCATCGAGTGCGGGGAAAATCAACAGGACCTGGTCTGCGCAGGCACCATGAAGACCGACCGCCGGCAGGAACTGTCGGAGCGGCTCCTGAGCCCCTATACCCAGGCGATCGCCTTGATCCGCAGATTCAAACCGCAGGTCATGGTCATAGAAAAGGTCTTTGTCCATTACCGGCATCCCACAACCGCATTCATACTCGGTCATGCACGGGGTACGTTTCTCTGCGCTGCGGCAGCCTGCGGCATACCGGTCGTCGAATACTCCGCGACGCGGGTAAAAAAGGCCCTCGTAGGCAGGGGGCTGGCATCGAAACGCCAGGTCCAGCGCATGGTCGCGACGCTTTCCAAAGGGGTACATCTGGGCAGTTCGCTTGACGTGACCGATGCTTTGGCTTTGGCGATCGCATACAGCAACACACTGAAAAACCGCCTGAATCAGCGAATACGATGATCGCACGGATCCAAGGAGCCATACGGGAACGGGGAACGAATTTCCTGCTGCTGGACGTCGGCGGCATGACCTACGAAGTTTTTTTGCCGCAGGCGGTCATGCAGCGTCTCGGGGAAACGGCCGAGCCGGGAACCGTTGTTTCCCTGATAACCTACCACTATCACCAGGTGGACCCATCGCGCAGCATCCCGGTGCTGATCGGTTTCACCAACGAGATCGAAAAGGAATTTTTTGAGAACTTCATCACGGTTTCGGGAATAGGGCCGAAAGCGGCGCTCAAGGCCCTGAACAAGCCGATCTCGGAGATCGCCAGGGCCATCGATGAAGCGGATATCGCGTTCCTGCGTTCTTTGCCCGGGATCGGGCAGCAGCGGGCCAAAGAGATCGTCGCAAAGCTGCAGAACAAGATCGGGAAATTCGGCCTGATCAAGGACGAGGCCGGCCAAAAGCAGACCCTCGTTGCCGACAGCCAGGAAGAGGCGCAGGCCGTGCTCCTGCAACTGGGATACACGAAACAAGAGGCCAAACAGATGATCGCCAAGGTCCTCGAGTACGCGCCGGATAAACAGCGGTCCACCGAAGAGCTGTTAAACGAAGTCTATAAACAAAAAAAGGCAAAGACATAAACGATATGGAAGAAAACACCCCCGTACCCATCGAACAACAGCAGGCCTTTGAACCGGCGCCGGCGGCCAGACACGACGATAACGTGAAGGCAGTGATCGAGGCATTGCTTTTCTCCAGCGACAAGCCGCTGTTACCCGACCAGCTCAGGCGCGCGCTCGATAACCTGGACATAAACCAGGTCCGGGCAAAGGTGGAAGAGCTCAAAAACGAGTACGAGCATACCAACCGCGGTTTCCGCATCTACGAGGTGGCAGGCGGCTACCAGATGATCGCGGCGACGCATTTCTCGACGTTCCTGCGCAAGCTCTACAAGGGCGGGCAGAGCCACGAGCGCCTTTCCCGGCCTGCGCTGGAGACCCTGGCGATCATCGCCTACAAGCAGCCGCTCTCAAAAATGGAGATCGAGACGCTGCGCAAGGTCAATGTCGACGGCGTGATGGAGACGCTGCAGGAAAAGAACCTTATCCGCGTGACCGGCCGCAAAAAGGCCCCGGGCAGGCCGAAGGTCTACGGTACGACGCGCCAGTTCCTGGAATACTTCGGCCTGAAATCGCTCGAAGAACTTCCGAAGATCGAGAATTTCCCCTTAAGCGAAAAAGAACAGGCAGCGCTTATTGAAACCATCGGCCGCGAGGCAGAATCACCAACCCCATCCGACAATGAAAAAGAACCTGACAAGCCTTCGTAAACGCGTCGACTCACTCGATGCCCGTATCGTCAAATTTTTAGTACAGCGCGCCAGGGTGACGCTCGATATCGCTCGCTCAAAGCGGGGTACGGCACATTCCATCTACTGTCCTGACCGCGAGCAGGATGTCCTGTACAAGGTGACGCATGCGGCCCGGCCGCCGTTATCGCCGGAGGCGCTTTCGTCCATCTACCGGGAGATCATGTCGGCCAGCCTTGCTCTGGAAAAAGACCTGACTATTGCCTTCTTGGGGCCCGATGCCACCTTTACCCATCAGGCCGCGCTCAAACGCTTCGGATCCCGGGTCTCGTACCGGTCGTGCGATTCCATTGCCAGCGTGTTCAACGAGGTGGAAAAGGGCGCCGTAGACTACGGGGTCGTGCCGATCGAAAACTCCATCGAAGGAGCGGTCAACCATACGCTCGATATGTTCGTAGATTCCGACTTGAAGATATGCTCACAGGTCATCCTTGACATCACCCAGAACCTCCTGGCGCGCTGCCCGATGCGTCAGGTCAAAAGAATTTATTCGAACCCGATGGTATTCGGTCAGTGCAGGGCATGGCTGCAGAAAAACCTTCCTGCAGCGGAACTGGTCGAAGTCCCCAGTACCACGCAGGCCACTCAGGAAGCGGCGAGCCACAAAAACAGCGCCGCCATCGCATCGCTTCTGGCTTCGCGGATATATGCGGTGCCGGTCATCGCAGGTAATATCCAGGATTCCGGCCATAATTTCACGCGGTTTTTTGTCATCGGCGACATTGAACCGCGGGCGACCGGACACGATAAGACGTCGCTGGTCTTTTCCATCAAAGACAAGGTCGGCGCCCTGCACCACATGCTGTTGCCGTTCAAGAAGTACCGGGTCAACTTGAGCAAAATCGAATCCAGGCCGTCAAAGAAAAGGGCCTGGGATTACTACTTTTTCATCGACATCGAGGGACACGGCAGCGACCCGCGCATCAGGAGGGCGCTCGCAGAACTTGAGAACAGGTGTAAATTCCTCAAAGTCCTGGGCTCGTACCCCGTATAGAAAGGTTTCCATGAGTCTGGTCAGAAAAAGCATTGAAATGGCGTCCCCGTACGTCGCCGGCAAACCGATCGAAGAAACCAGGCGCCAGCTCGGGCTTCGAACGGTGATAAAACTTGCGTCCAATGAAAATCCCTTCGGCCCTTCGCCGAAAGCGATCGCAGCGATAAAAAAGGCGCTCGCCGGCATTAACCGGTATCCCGACTCCAGCAGTTTTTACCTGAAACGCAAGCTGGCCGGGATTTACCGGATGAACCCGGACAACTTCGTGCTCGGCAACGGCTCCGATGAACTGATCGACGTGGTGATCAAGACGTTCGTCAACGAGGACGAAAACATCGTCACCTCCGAGACCACGTTCGTCGAGTACGAGATCATCGCCCGGGTGAACAACCGCCAGGTGATCACCGCGCCGCTGGCCGGTTTCACCTATGACCTGGCAGCGCTCGGCTCAAAAGTCAATGCCAAGACAAAACTGGTGTTCATTGCCAACCCCAATAATCCGACGGGGACGTACGTTACGGTCAAGCAGCTCGAAGGGTTCCTCAAAGGGCTGCCCGAGACCGTCATCGTCGTCCTCGACGAGGCCTATGATACCTTTATCGACGTCGCGGATTATCCGCGGGGCATCGCGTATCTCGATAAGCGCGTGATCACCTTGAAGACCTTTTCCAAGGCCTACGGGCTCTCGGGCCTGCGCATCGGTTATGCGATTGCCCTGCCGGAATTCAGCCGCTTCATGGAAAAGACCCGTCAACCGTTCAACGTGAACCTGCTTGCCCAGGCCGGGGCGCTCGCAGCGCTCGACGATACCGCATTTTTGGAGACGACGCGGCGCGCTACGCTCGAAGGAAAGCGATTCCTGTACCGGCAACTCGAAGGCCTGGGTTTTTCGTGCGTTCCCTCGGTGACGAATTTTATCCTCGTCGATGTCAAGCGCGACGGCGTGCAGGTCTTCAAAGACCTGCTGCAAGAGGGGATCATCGTGCGCGATATGAAGCAGTATAACCTTGACCGGTTCATCCGGGTGACCATCGGCACCCCGCGCGAAAATCGCGCTTTCATCCGCGCCCTCAAAAAGGTTTCCAACAGAAAGGCTACTCCATGATCGTCGTCTTACGTCCGGACGCAACCCAACAGCAGATCGACCACATCATCGAAAAAGCCGATAAGCTCGGGCTCAAGGTCCACGTCTCAAAAGGCACCGAGCGCACTATCCTCGGTCTTATAGGACCCGAAGACGTCCTCCAGGTGACGCCGTTGGAGGTCTTTCCCGGCGTGGAAAAGGTCATGCCGGTCCTTGCGCCCTACAAGCTGGTCTCGCGCGAATTCAAACCGGAGAACTCCGTCATTGACGTCGGTAAAAGCGTACAGGTCGGGGGCAGGAAGCTGGCCATCATGGCAGGGCCGTGCGCAGTGGAAAACAAAGATATCCTGTTCGAGATCGCCGCAGCAGTCAAGAAGGCGGGTGCTGCGATCCTGCGCGGCGGGGCGTTCAAACCCCGGACATCACCCTACAGCTTCCAGGGTATCGGTGAAGAAGGACTGAAGATGCTTAATGAAGTCGGCAGCGCCCTGAACCTCGTCACGGTCACCGAGGTCATGGACCCCCGCGACGTCGGCCTGGTCGCCCGCTACGCCGACATCCTGCAGATCGGGGCGCGGAACATGCAGAATTTCAATCTGCTCAAGGAAGTAGGCTCCGCCCAAAAGCCCGTGCTCCTCAAACGCGGTCTTTCTTCGACGATCAAAGAGCTGCTCATGTCCGCCGAGTACATACTTTCAAGCGGCAATTTCAACGTGATCCTGTGCGAACGCGGGATCAGGACGTTCGAGGATTATACCCGCAACACGCTCGACATCGCGGCAGTGCCCGCGGTCAAGCAGCTCTCGCATCTGCCGATTATCGTCGATCCCAGCCACGCGGCCGGCAAGTGGGGGCTGGTCCCGGCGCTTGCGCGCGCAGGCGTTGCCGCCGGATGCGACGGGCTGATGATCGAAGTGCACCCGCGGCCCGAAGAGGCGTATTCCGACGGCGCGCAGTCGCTGGTCCCGGAGAATTTTTCCGTTCTGATGAAAGAGCTCGAGGCAGTCGCGCGCGCAGTGGACAGAACAATCACATGAGATTATTCGATACCGTAGCGATCGTCGGGACCGGCCTTATCGGAGGTTCGCTGGCGCTGGGGATGAAAAAGAAGAGACTCTGCCGCCGTGTCATCGGCATAGCCCTGCATAAAACCAGTCTTGTCCAGGCCCTGCGCAGGCGCGCCGTTGACTGCGCTTCGCGGAGTCTGTGCGACATCCGCGGAGCCGATTGCGTAATACTCGCCACGCCGCCGGCCGCCATACAAACCCTTGCCCCGAAGATACGGAAACTGGTCAACCCCGCTGCCATCATTTTCGACGTCGCCAGCACCAAGGGGAGGGTCGTCCGCGACCTCGACCGGCTGTTCAACCATTACATCGGAACGCATCCCCTGGCGGGTTCGGAGAAACGCGGCGTCCGATATGCACGGGCCGACCTTTTCGACGGCTGCCTGTGCATACTGACACCCACCGCCCGTACCGACGCAAAGACCCGGGCCCTCGTACGACGGCTCTGGAAAACGCTGGGCTGTTCGCTCATGGAATTATCGCCCCGGGCACACGACGCCGTCCTTGCCCAGGTCAGCCACCTTCCCCATATCGTCAGTTTCAGCCTCATCAACAGCATAAGCCCGCAGGCCCTGGCGATCGCCCCGCAGAGCCTGCGCGAGATGACCAGGAACGCCGGCTCCGACGCCCGTCTCTGGACGGAT
>JAQTMD010000104.1 GCA_028714595.1 Candidatus Omnitrophota bacterium | reverse complement strand
CTGCCCCACCTGCCCCACCCGCCCCACCATCCTCCGAATGTCTCGTTACTTAAAAAAACCTGTCCGCTTAAAATGACATTATTGCCGCATACGGTCCCGTTATAGGTATTGCTCAGGTAATTGAATACCACGTCCCCGTTCTCTGAAAAGATCATGCCGCGGAACGCACGCTTATCCGCTCTCTGGTTCTGACTCCCTTCGGGGGTGTCAGGCGAATAGATATTCCCGTTTTTTGTGGCGAGATTGGGCTCTTCCCTGTCCGTCCAGCACTGGCCCGGCATCTGCACGGCATGGGTGCCGCGGATGGCGATATCGCCTTCAGCGATGATATAAAATCCCGACCACGGTTCAAAATCGTCCTCCCGCACGTCGATCAGGACGTCTCCCTTGATATACTTTATCCCACACCATTCCCAGGGGGTCTCGTAATACCGCTTGACTGTGCGGATGCGGTCTCCCACCAGCCACCCGCTTGTCGTATCGTCATCCAGCCGCACGGTTGTCGTGTTGACCAGGTCAACGATCTCGCTCCAACTGCCGTCGCCCCACCCGCCGATCCTCAAATTCCTCACTGCCGCATCATCCTCCCAGCCTTCCCCTGCCCCGGAGGCAAATATCGGGTCCTGTACCCTTATTTGTCTCCGCGTCCAGCCCCCGTGGCCGCCCCCTCCGCTCACAAGGGTAATGTTCGTGATATTGGATTCCCGGGAGTAATCCCAGAGATAATCCCTCCGGTCGTAGAAATAACTCATGTCGATCTCGGGGAACATGCCTGAAAAAAGGAACCCCCGGCTGTAATCCGTATCCGGTACCTCGAGGTCAACGGGCTGGTCCCGTACGGTATTACTGTCGGTGCCCTCATAGTGGCCTGCCTGGATATCGCCCTCTATCCGGAACCTGTTCGCGGGGCTCGTTGTCGCGCCGGACCAGTCAAAAAGATTTTTTGCCTGGATGGCGGCATTCATATTGCCGATGCTCAGCAGCACCTTGACCTTGCGCATGGCGAGATAGTTGGCGGCGCCGGGTACGTAGCCCACGGATTCGACGGCGAACTGGGCGTCCTCCAGGGAGTTATTGCCCCGGCAGCAGATCTTATACTGGCCTGCGCTCAGGTTATGCGTGCGCCATTCATTGGTATGATTGCAATCCCGGTCTATGCTGGTATTGAAACTTGCATTGCTGATCAACTGGCGGATGGCCCACTCCTTGCCTGCCTCTGCAAGGTATAACGCCTCTTCGGAAGAAAAACTCCGCAGTCCGGACTGGAAATCGCCGGCCAGGAAATTCGCCAGAGTCCAGCCCATGATCGCCAGGATCATCATGAGAAAAATCACCACGATGAGGCTGAATCCCTGCTGCCGGCCGTAGAAGCGTTTGAGCCTTCCGAACATGGCGTCCCTTTAGATATTGCGCGGCCCGATCAGAGTCTGGAGGCTGCGATTTTGGTCTCCCGAAGCGATATCCAGAAAAATCCCGATGAGGTAGATGAGCGACCTGTTGCCCTCGTCTAACGGCATCGGCGTCAAAAGCGTCATGTTCTGGTCATAGTAACTGAAGGTCAGGTTCCTGACCCCCGTCGCCAGGATGTCGGCATTTCGCATCAAGTCAGTGCCGTTAGTCCGATACTCTATTGTTGCGCCCGTCGTGTCATTGAATTGCAGGCGCGAACGGTCGACGGCCAGAAACGAAGTTTCATTGTTGACCTGGCGGATCTCACGGACCATGCGCGAGAGTGAAAGCCGGGCCTGCGAAACGGTCTCGGAGCGGAACGACCAGAAATCGTACAGGCCGATGACCTCTCTGATGGACAGCGCGGTGACCCCCACCAGGATCCCCACCAGGACGATCGTCATCACGAGCTCTATCAGGGTCAAACCTTTTTTCGAAAGCATCCGGCCGCTCACAGCTTTTAGTATGCCGCGACGATCGTCGCCATTGAGACGTTCGTCGGGACCCTGTCGGTCCTCCAGACATTGACGGTGATGCGTTTATAACAGCATTCGTTGCAGGTCGCGCAGGTGGTCGTATCCTGGCAGTTGACGGACGCGCACGCCTGCCAGGTGTTCGTCGAATTCAGGATCACGTACTCCACGCGCGCCCGGCGCCGGTACGACGGTGCGGGCGCGGTGATGCGCGGATCGGTCGCGTTGACATAGTCGTCGACATCGTTGAAGGTGGAGGCATTACCGGCATTCTCACCGCTGTCAACGCCGAGGTTCCGGGACCACGGCTCCGCTTCGTTCTGGTCATACGACTTTGAGAGGACCTCCTCCATAAGCCCCTGGGCATAAAACGAGGCGTCGGAAACGCCCTCGGACCGCACGGCCTGCCAGGAGATGGTCGACCACATCGTCAACAGGACCGGGATGGCGATCCCGGCGACGACCAGCACTGCCACCATCTCCATAAGCGTGACACCGCGGCTTGACGCTCTGCTCACTGCACCCTCACTTTACCGGTGTTGGGCGAAACAATCACCGTTTTGCCGTTGTCCTGATACGAAAGATTCACGTAACCGCCTGCGCTGACGGCGCCGAGCCAATCGAATACGAGGATGCTGCTGGAATTGAAATTGACGACGGAGATGTTGACGCCGCGGTACTGCGGATCGTTACGGTAATCCATCACCAGGGGCGCCTGCGTGAACGGGTCCCTGAGGTACTGCCAGGTGTTGTTTCCCTGCGGGTATTCTTCGTACGCCGCATACGTTTCGTTTCCGGAAGAGAAAATAACGCGGGTGGAGGTGTGCCGCGAGACCGCGATCTGCTGGACGTATTGGATGTCCGTGCTGAGCTTTTTGGCGGCTCCTGCCAGCTTCACAACGTGAAAACTCGCGATACGCGGTACGGCGACCAGCGCCATGATCGCGACGATGACGATAATCATCACCGCTTCAATGATCGTGAACCCCCGGCTCAAGACATCCCTCATCTTTTTCACGTCTTCTCCGGTATACTCCCGCCAGGAATTTATATGGTTGCGCCGTGAACGGGGAAAAATCCCTTGCTTTTCATAGCGCAACAGGGTCTGTTTGGAAATACCGAGCTTCCCGGCCACCTGTGCCGGACGGTAAATTTTCACCTAAAATCTCCTGATATATCTTAATAATATTTGCGTATATTTTACCATCATTGTCCGGGAAAGCAAGAAATTTCTTTAAATTTCGCAACTATTTGCTATACTGGATGGTAGAAAGGAGTGTGTTTTGTAAACATGGCCGGAAAGCTGCGCAACATCATAGAAGACCTTGCGCGGGACTATTTGAACAGTGCCCTTACCCTGCGCTACGATATCTGCACCTGCCCGATATGCAGGAACGACATGCTTGCCTTTGTCCTCTCGCGGGTGCCTGCCAAATACGTGACGACCGAACAGGGGGCGCTGCACACCATCATCCAGCAAAGCCGCGTGGAGCATCAGGCAGCCATCGCCCGCGCCATCATCGAGGCCATCGATACGATCAGTAAAAAACCGCGCCACGAGCTGAAAGAAGATAAAAGCAAAATCTTCCATCTGCTCCTGGATAAGATCAAGGAGGATCGCGGCCTTGATTTCAGCCATTACCACCAGGAACTCCTGAAACGCCGCGTCGCCATCAGGCTGCGTTCGACCGGCATCTCGACTTACTCCGATTACCTGCGCACGCTGATGAACGACCCCTCGGAATACGACAGGCTCTTTGAGACGCTGTGCATCAACGTCTCGGAGTTCTTCAGGGACCCTGAAGTCTGGCACAAAGTCGCCGGCGTCCTCAAGAAGATCATCCAGGAAAAAAAAGAGGAGCATAATCCCTTTATCTGCATCTGGTCAGCCGGCTGCGCAGACGGGGAAGAGCCCTACTCCATCGCGATCCTCCTCAAGGAAACGTTCGGGGACCTGCTCGCTGATTTTCGCGTGGAGATATACGGGACCGACGTCGACGACAAAAGCCTGAAGACCGCCCAGAAAGGCGCCTATACGAAACAATTCCTGAAAAACGTTGACAAGACGCTCCTGGCGAAGTATTTTGATTATGAAGACGGCGGTTACTGCGTCAAGAAAGAGATCCGGCAGATGATTAATTTCGGCTACCTCGATTTGACCGGCCCGGAGCACAAGCAGAACGTGGATATCGTTTTTTGCCGCAATGTCTTCATCTAGTTCAACCGCAGCCTGCAGGACCAGCTGCTGATGAAGTTTTACAACTCGCTCAAAAACGGCGGGTACCTGGTGATGGGTAAATCAGAGACCCTCATCAGCGAGGCCAGGCACATTTTCGAAGATATCCACCTCGAAGAACGCATCTTCCGTAAAAAGAACGCTGCCAAAATTTAGTACTGCCCGCCGGACGCAGCCACCGAGGGAACCGCTATGGATGCCCAAGTCCTTACGCTCGTCCAGGAGATAACAGACCAACTTCTCAGGCAGTCCCTCTCCCTGCGCTACGATATCTGTACCTGTCCCGAGTGCAAAGATTCCATGCTCAAGCTGGCCATCAATGGCCTCTTGGGACTGAATCTCCCGCTGGCGGATACGACGCCCGAGAAGGTCAAAGAAACGTACGCACGGGACATCAACCGTCTGGTCATCCACGCCATAGATCGGGTAAGCGACAGGCCGCCGCACCCGGTCCACGAAGACAAGAAAAAGGAATTCAAACGGCTGATGCAAAGGATATACGCCGAGCGGGGACTTGACCTGCGCAATTACCATACGGAACTGCTCAAACGCCGGATCGCCCTGCGCCTCCAGAAGAACGATGTCCCTTCCTACGCCGAGTATATCAAATTCCTCGGCCGTAAACCCCAGGAATACGACAAGCTTTTCGAGACGCTGTGCATCAATGTCTCGGAATTCCTGCGCGACCCGCCGGTATGGGTAACGATCCAGTACCTCTTCGAGAACCTCATCCGAATCAAACAACAGACAGGGGATCCCCGGATACACGTCTGGTCCGCGGGCTGCGCCTGCGGCGAAGAGCCGTACTCGATAGCCCTGATGCTCAAAGAGGCGCTGCGCTCGGTCCAGGCGTCATTGAGCGTTCAGATCACCGCCACTGACATCGACAAGGCCTGTTTGCTCGCGGCAAAAAAAGCAGTCTACGCCAAAGACAGCGTCAAGAACATAGACACGAAGCTCCTGGCGAGGTATTTTGAACTGACGGAGGGCAAATTCGCGGTAAAAGAAGAACTCAAACGGATGGTGAATGTCGATTACGTAGATTTGACTTCGGGCAATTTCCCGAAAGATACGGACCTTATCGTCTGCCGCAATGTCTTCATCTATTTTAATCGCGACCTGCAGCGGCAGCTCCTCGTCAAATTCCACTCCTCTCTCAAAGTCGGCGGATACCTGATCATGGGCAAATCGGAATCGCTCTGGATTGAACCGGGCTTTTTCGAAAACATCGACTCGAACGCGCGGATTTTCCGCAAGCTCTCGACTCACGAACGGTAATATGCCGCTGTCCTCAACAACGCCTCCCGCGCGCTCATACGCGCACGCAGACCCAGTCTCTCCAATCCGGCAACATCGTAGACCCTGTCCTTGAGGAACATCGCGACTTTTTGACCGACGTACGGCAGCTTCGCCAACGCCGAGGTCACCGGCCCGGACAAGACAAGCGGCCGGGGCGCGTGCACGCCTTCGGCAAGCAAAGCCAGGATCTCTCCCGACGTCAATACATCGTGATCAGCGACAAAAAACG
>JAQTMD010000103.1 GCA_028714595.1 Candidatus Omnitrophota bacterium | reverse complement strand
CCGGCAACACCGACGCCACCAAGTCCATCAAGATCATCGCCAGTTACCTCGCCGACGCGGTCATCGAGGGGCGCAAGCGGTTTGTCTCATACCTTTCCCACGAGGGCGTCGCTATGGAGAAAGGCGAGGGGGCTCAGCCGGCGGGGATCCTTCCCGAAGAAGAGGCGGGCATCAAGGAGATAGAGGAGATCGTTGAAACAGAGAAAAAAGACGACGGCAAGGCGCCTCTGAAGCACGGCCATACGGCTGCTGCTGCCGGCGATCGGGCCCGAGGCAAGAGAAAGGCACCATAACCATGGGAATATCAGTAAATGCGATCAAGGAATTACGGGGTTTAAGCTCGGCGAGCATCGCCGACTGCAAGCGGGCTTTGCACGATACCGAAGGCGACATCAAGAAGGCACAGGAGCTTTTGCGCAAGCGCGGCCTGGAAAAGGTAGCGGCAAAGGGAGAGCGCGTTGCCAAGGAAGGACGGGTGGAAGCTTACGTCCATCACGGCAATAAGATCGGCGTGCTTCTGGAGCTTGACTGCGAGACCGATTTCGTGGCCAAGAACGAGGCCTTTGCCCAGTTCGCCAAGGACGTGGCCATGCAGATCGCCGCCTGTAACCCGATGTACCTGAAGCGCGAGGACGTCCCGGAGGACATCCTGAAGCATGAAAAGAACAAGGAAGAGTTTTACAAGGCAAGCTGCCTGCTGGACCAGGTCTTTATCAAAGACCCGAGCCTTTCCATCAACGATTACCTCGGCAGCCTGGTCGCAAAGTTCAACGAAAAGATCGTCGTGCGGAAATTCACCCGTTACAAGATCGGCGAATGACATGGCAGCCCCCGTTTATAAGAGGATAGTGCTCAAGATAAGCGGCGAAGCCCTTCAGGGGAACAAATCCCACGGCATCGATAACGCGTTCCTCGTACAGCTGGCCCGTCAGGTCAAAGAGATCCGGGGTCTGGGCATCGAAGTGGCGCTGGTCTTAGGCGGCGGGAACATCTTTCGCGGCCAGGAGAACACCGCCTCGCGCGGCCTGGACATGGACCGCGCCGTCGCCGATTACATGGGTATGCTTGCCACCGTGATAAACGGCCTGGCCCTGCAGAACGTCCTGGAAAAGATGGGCATGCCGACCAGGGTCCTGACTGCCCTGGAGATGGCCAAGATCGCCGAGCCCTACATCAGGCGCCGCGCGATCCGTCACCTGGAAAAAGGCAGGGTGGTCATCTTCGTCGCCGGCACCGGCAATCCCTATTTTACCACGGATACCGCGGCGGCGCTTCGCGCGATAGAGATCGGCGCCGACGTCATCCTCAAAGCCACGCAGGTCGACGGCGTGTATTCCGCCGACCCCAAAAAAGAAAAAGGCGCCCGGCGTTTCTCGTCGCTGCACTACATCGACGTGCTCAAGAAACGCCTGAAGGTCATGGACGCCACCGCCGTCAGCCTCTGCATGGATAACAAACTTCCCATCGTGGTCTTTAACCTGCATAAAGAAGGCAATATCAAACGGGCGGTCCTGGGAGAGCGGATCGGGACCATAGTACAATAGCTTGAGAGCTCCGGAGGTCGTTATGACTGTGAAGGAAGTCGTACACCAGACAGAAGACAGACTTAAAAAGACCATCGATTTCGTCAACCGCAATTTCGCGGAAGTACGGACCGGAAGGGCCAACCCCGCGCTTGTCGAAGGCATGCACATCGATTACTACGGCACGCCGACGATGCTTAAAACAATAGCGCAGATCTCCGTCCCCGACGCGCACATGCTCATGATCCAGCCGTGGGATGCGACCGCGATCCCCGAGATAGAAAAGGCGATCTTCAAGTCGAACCTCGGCATCACGCCTTCCACGGACGGCAAGGTGATCCGCCTTGCCGTACCGTCGCTGTCGAAAGAGCGGCGGCAGGAACTGGTCAAGGTGGTGCACAAGATGGCGGAGGACGGCAGGATATCGCTTCGCACCATACGCCACGAGTCAAAGGCGCACCTTGAAAAGCTCGAAAAAGACAAAGTGATCACCGAAGACGACAAGTTCCGCGGCATCGACGAGATCCAGAAGCTCGTCGACAAGCATTCGACGAAGATAGAAGAAATCCTCAAAGTCAAAGAAAAAGAAGTACTTGAGTTCTGACGGATTTGACGCAGAGTAGCAAAGGAATATGCGAAGCAATGGAAAAATTAGAACCAAAAGCAATCGAGCGATGTAGAAGATTACGTCAGGAAGGCAATTCCCCGGGAGAAATATCTTTCGCTACGCGGCTATCCAAGAGCGCCCTTTATGGGCACGTAAAAGATATTGTTCTTACCGCTGGACAAAAAGAGGATATTCAGGGCCGAACGGGAGAGAGAAATCCGGCGAGAGTGAATCCCCGAAAGGGGAGGCGTTTTCCCGGCAGAGAAATCCGGAAGCCCGAATTGTGGTCGGATGATTTGGTGCACATCACAGCCCATTATATGTTTGATGGCAGAATCGATGCAGGAGGGCTGCGTCTGTTACAAAAACGATAAGCGGCGAGTACGCGGATTCCAAAAGTCGCGTTCCCGATTGGATCTGATCAGAAATTTGTTGGATGTGTTCGGTGTGCAAGGGCGAATAAACAACACGGGTACTAATCTGGAGATTACAGGGCGGAAGAATTTGATGAAGTTCGCTGAAGAAATAAATTTCCCCCCGGGGATATATATAAATCCTGACAGGGAAAATGGGGTCTGGAAAAAGAAGATCTCTAAGCGCAGCATACTCGCTTTACTCTTAGCATCGTACAACAAAAAAAATAATTGTAATTTTGCTCATTGAAAATAGAAGCAAGATGCAAGTTCTGGGCCTCTAGCTCATCTGGTAGAGCACCACCCTCAAGATCCGGGGGCGCTGCAGGGTGACCTGCAGCGAAAATCTTGTAAATTGCGGGGACGTCTGGGGTATTTCAAGGTACTCGGTATGCATTGAAGAGTAACAATCCTTGAATGCAGATAATCCGCAGCCAAACCTTTAATTCTCTCGAGATTAAAGGGAGGTTCAACGACTATAATCAAGACTCTCACCGATATAATGTGTTTTGGTGTGAGATGGGATAGTCTGATCTGTATGGCGACGTACAGTTAACATAATGTTTAAGGTGGCTGTGCCGCGTTCGAGTCGCGGGAGGCTCATTTGATTATTAAACGAGCAAGGGCTCATAATCTTTAGAAGCCCGTAGCTCATTGAGAAAATCAGGGCGTCCGCGGCTCGGCTGGCGGGTCAGATGCCAAGGACACCGACGCGGACGTGGCGGAATTGGCAGACGCGACAGCCTTAGGAGCTGTTGGGGAAACCTATGAAGGTTCAAATCCTTCCGTCCGCACTTAGTCGGATTTGAACCACTTTCGAAAGGTTCCCGTCCGGCGCCGGCAATAATCTGACGGAGTGCCGGCGGCGAAGGAGCTGTGGGCGGCCAAATCCTTCCGTCCGCATTTTGACAGAACGAGCTTCTTATGACAGGCCCGATTAATCCTGCCAGACATTTTGCCCGGTACATACAGGAAAACGGCTTCGATAAGCAGCGGTGGTTTTTCACGATTGTCAGTCTCATCCTGATTTTTTCGATCGTTGCGCCGGTAGCGGCGATCCGCATGTTGTCGCTGGTCGTGACAGGGTAGAGACAGTTTTTACGCGGGAGTAGCTCAGTTGGTAGAGCGCTACCTTGCCAAGGTAGTTGTCGCGGGTTCGACCCCCGTCTCCCGCTTAAATCAGCCTTGTTCACAGTGTAGAGGTTTTGCCGAACGCTTGAAGAAGGTAATCCGCTTCTTCCTTCGAGCCACGGGAAGAAGACCGGAAAGGAGAACTTGATATGAAAATCATGGATTTCTTATCGAAAAAGTCGATCCTCGCGGAGCTGAGGTCGTCCCGCAAAGAAGACGTGATCAAGGAGATGGTGGAACTCCTGATCAACGCCGGAGAGATCGAAAAGTCCTGCCGGGCCAAGGTCTTCGATGCCCTCATGGAACGCGAGTCGCTGGGCTCGACGGCCATCGGCCAGGGGATCGCCATACCCCACGCCAAGACGGACTGCGTCGCCAAGCTGGTCGCGGCGTTCGCCCTCTCCAAAAAGGGCGTCGACTTCGATTCGCTCGACGGAGAACCGGTACACATTTTTTTCCTGTTGCTTGCCGCCCAAGACTCCGCAGGCCCGCACCTCAAAGCCCTTGCACGCATCTCGCGTCTTTTTAAGGATAAATTTTTCCGCGATAACCTGCGTAACGCTGCCGACGAGAAGCAGATCATCCAGGTAATCGCTTCGGAAGACGAGAAAGTCTAGACCGTTCAGCACGCATGGTAAACCGGTTCAGGCGTATCTTCCTCTGGCTCTACCCCGGCATCGGGATCAAACGATGGGTGGGGTTGATCGCGTTCGGCGTGGTCCTGTTGATCCTGGGTTCGGGGGGGTTCCCCTCAAGCGATTTCGTCGTCGTCAAGGTCCTGGATTCCATCATCCTGGTATCGGGCCTGGTGATCCTGGTCCTGGGCATCAAGCGGCTGCTGGGGTCCCTCATCAACGCCTTTGTCCCGTCAAACCGCTCGAGCGACCTGGTCGATCTTTTGTACCAGCGTAAGCAGCTTTCCCGCGGTCCCAAGATCGTCACCGTCGGCGGGGGCACGGGCCTCGCGATGCTCTTGTCCGGCTTGAAAGAGTTCAGCTCGAACATCACGGCCATCGTCACGGTCGCCGACGACGGCGGATCGTCCGGCCGCATCAGGAAGCAGTTCGACATCCTGCCGCCCGGGGATATCCGCAACTGCCTGGTGGCGCTGGCCGACGCCTCGACCATGATGCGCGACCTGTTCCAGTTCAGGTTCGAGGAGGGCTCGGAGCTGGCGGGCCACAGTTTCGGCAACCTCTTCATCACCGTGATGACCAGGCTGACCGGCGATTTTGAGAAGGCGGTCCGCGAGACAAGCAAGGTCCTGGCGCTGCGCGGCCAGGTCGTACCCTCGACCCTGGAGAAGGTCGTGCTTGCGGCAAAGTACAAGGACGGATCAGTCACCGAGGGCGAATACAATATCCCGCGCCAGCAGAAGTCCATCGCACGGGTGTACCTGAAGCCCGGTGCCGCGAGCGCCTCTACCGAGGCGGTCCGCGCGATCAGGGAGGCGGATGTCATCGTGCTGGGGCCGGGGTCGCTCTACACCAGCATCATCCCGAACCTGCTGATCCGCGAGATCTCGGATGCCATCGTGAGTTCCCGCGCCATCAAGGCGTATGTCTGTAACGTCATGACGCAGCCCGGCGAGACGGACGGCTACAGCGCCGCGGCGCACGTGAAACAGCTCGTCGAGCACAGCCATCCGCGGATACTCGATTATTGCATCGTCAATACCGCAAAGATACCGCCGGAGATCCTGGCGCGTTACGAAGGCGAGCACGCATACCCGGTGGCGTATGACCGGCGCGCGATCCAGGCCCTGGGCTACCATGTGATCGAGGACGATACCGTCTCTACCGAGGGACAGATGGCCAGGCACGATACCCTGAAGTTGGCCAAGATCATTTTAAGCCTCCTGGACGAGTTTTAGCCTTAACAAGGAATACATGCCACTCGCACGAAAAAAGATTACCGTCAAAAGCAAGCAGGGCCTGCACGCACGGCCGGCAGCGCTGTTCGTACAGGTCGCCAATAAATTCGAGTCCAATATCTCGGTGACCCGCGACGATGAAAAGGTCAACGGAAAATCCATCATGGGGATACTCATGCTGGGAGCGGAACAGGGAAGCGAA
>JAQTMD010000102.1 GCA_028714595.1 Candidatus Omnitrophota bacterium | reverse complement strand
CGGGGCCAGGACGACTCAACCGCAAGCTTTCAGCGACCAGGCGGTTACCGATATCCTCAACGTCATGGACAACGACAGTCTCGCAGCGGTGATGAACACGTTCCTGACCGTCACGAATCCTCTCGAGGGCAAAAATATCCATTATGAGACCGAGACGCTCTATAACAATGTCACGAATGACCGCGTGACGACGATATTTGCGGGCATGGACCAGTCCCAGAAGCAGGAGCTGGTTTCCAATGATAATTTCAGCGCGGCGCTGGCCAGCGTGCTCTTGACCCAGTCGAGGAGCCAGGAACTCACTGTTCTGTGGAACGGCCTTTCGGCAGACCGGGCAGCAACGATAGCGAATCAATTGTTCGGCATCGACAAGTCCCCTGTCGACAACGGCCCTTACAAGTATTATGACCTGGACTCGGTGGAAATCAACCGGATCAATAGCCTGTCGGGGATCTTGGCCGACATGGACCCGGCCAAGGCCGCCGCATTGCTGGACGGCAGCGCCCTGACTTTGACCAATGCGGCAAAATTATTGGTGAATTTCCCCGAGTCCTATGCCGATATCATGACGGCATTGACCGCTCTTGACGCCGACCGGGCCGCGAATATCAAAGAAGTCGTTACGTACCTCAATACGAATAAAAACACGGCAGGCACCGGCGCATTGCTGGCATATAGCCGGCCGTTGACCACCCTGGAATCCGAATACTACAGTAAAATATTAGGCTTTACCCCGTCTGCAATACGGGAAGTCCTGCAGAGTAACGGGACTACGAAACGGGAATTCACGTACGGCGTCATCCATGGCGCCACCGATATGGAGACCCTGGCTACCAGTACGGTATCTGCCGACGGCGTCGAGACATTCTCGAGGGAGATCAACGCGACCGTCGCCGCTCTTACGACGGACGATGCGGCAAAAGTGCTCAATTTCCTGGGCACGGCCACCGCCGCGCAGGTCTTTGCCAGCGGAGCGATCGCAGCGGACAAATCCGCCGAGATACTGGGAAAGCTCGGCACCGCAAAGACCGCGACGATCCTGGAAAATGCCGAGAAGACAAATGCCATCGGCGCGGACGTTCTTAAGGTGAACCTGGGCATCGAGCCTGACCTGTCAGCCAAGTCCGCGGATGAGGCGGCGGAATATCTGGCCGGGCTTGACCCCGCAGAAGCGGCAATGAAACTTGAGCGCATGGGGTATGAGCAGCAGATCGACGATTACTATCAGACCATCATGGGCAGGGAAGCGACTGCCGCGGAAAAGGAAGAGTGGCTCCTCAAGATCAGCTCCAATCCAACGCAGACTTTCGCGGCCATGCAGATCGAAGAGTTCTACCATGTCATCCTGGGACGGCAATCCGATGCCGCAGGCCTGGCAAACTGGGTATCTAACTTCAACAACGGTATGAGCCTTGAGCAGATCAAAGACTATTTCCTGACCTGCACGGAGTTCAAGGCCAAGGCCGAGCAAAAGACCGAGGCAGAATACGATGCGCTCCTGTCCGGGACCTGGGACGGCGGCTCACGCATCGCAGAGGTCCTTGCCAGCGACAAGGTCACCGTGGCGCAGGCCTCCGGGATACTGGGGGCGATGATCGACCTTGACACGACAGGCAGTAATAATCAGGACATAGCAGCGCAGGCCCTGACCTGGGAGCCGGTTGATGCATCCGCAGCGTTCCAGGGTCTGTCGGCAGAGAAGGCAGCCGCTGTCCTGGCAGGGTTAGGCACGCAAAAAGCGGGCCAGGTGCTGGGCAGCAGCGAGATGAGCGCCGAGGACGCGGGAGCGATACTGGCCGCAGGCTCGGCATCCAACAGCGCGGCAGTCAGCAGCGTGCTGGCCCTCCTGGATACGACTAATAAAGGAAAGTCCGACCAGATCCGGGCAATAATCGGCGCGGTGCCGGGCAAGATGACTTCGGACGCCTCCGCGCAGTATCTGGCGGGGCTGGAGCCGGCCGCAGCCCAGGCAGAGCTGGTCAAGTTGACCGACGACGAAGCGGCAGCCGTGCTTGCCAGCAGCTCGCTGGACGCGACATCCGCGGCCAAGATCATCAAGACCATGGCAGCGGACAAAGCTGCGGCGTATATGGTCAGTGAAGAGATGACCGAAGAAGCGGCAATAGCCATGCTTACCACGCTGAAGATAACCGACGCGGCAAAATATAAGGAGATCATGGCAAAGCTGGCGCTGGACACGGCCGACAAAGCCAGGGTGGATGCGATCACCGCGGCCCTGGCCACGGTGCCTGATGCGCAGAAGGTCTCCGCGACCGAGCAGACCAAGCTGCAGTCCATCTTCTCTTACACGCCGGCGTTCTATACCAAGGAAGTGCTCGTCGGCACCAGCGGCGCGCCCGACTCGGAAACCTGGAAGTATTACGACGTGGAAGGCAGCCTGATCGGCACCCGCGTGGTAAGCAATCCGGGGCGGCTGACCGGGGGCGGCGAAGAAGCGGTCACGATCGTCTATGACGGGTATAAGGACACCTACTATGACCGGTTCGGCACAGCCGTCGCAACCAGCGGCAGCGGCTTCGGGAAGCTCTCCGCGGACCGCGCGGCAGCGGTTTCGGCCGTGCTGCAGGGGCAAGCGGTGTATTACAAGTCAACCAATTACAAGTACGTCAACTCGGCCCCCTACGGGTCAACGTCGACGTTAGAATATTATGACGAGAACTTCAATCTCCTCGGCACCCAGAAATACAGCCAGACAAACGGCGCCGGCGAGAACTACGGAGACGTATTCGACAAAACCGGGAAGAAGATCGCGGAAGGTACGCCGGCGGTCGCCGCCTCCGTCGCAAGCTACAATTGCGCGACATACTCACTGTCCACGCTGCTGGCGGGCAAGAGCCTGGACGAGATAAGCGCGGCGCTTGAGCCGTACACCACGAACGGCAGCACGACATTACTGGGGTTGGAAGCCATAGCCGATGCGAACGGGCTGGACATGGAGGCGGTCAAGACCGAGTTCCCAAACCTCAGCGGCACTTCGGCAGCGATCGTGCATCTTAACAGCGGACATTACGTGACGCTGGTCTCGTCCGATGAAGCGGCCGGCACGGTCACCTACAAGGACAACGGCGTGCTCAAGACCATGAACATGGCCGATTTCCAGAGCAGTCTGAGCGGCTATGCCCTGGTCGCCAGTTCTCTCGCCGGCATTGGTATCATCAGCGATGCGGTAGCAGCCGGTATACTGGGCTCCGAAAGCGATTCCGGGGAAAGCGAGGCCGCTCAAGGGTTGATCTCCGGGCCCAATACAACCGCAAAGATGCGCGCCATGAACGTCTCCGGCAACGAGCAGTGGTCGAGCAGCAACGTCAACGGCGGCGGGATAAACCACGGCCTGGCCGTATCAGGCTCGACCGCTGTCACGTACTCCGTGATCAGCGGTACCTACAATGCCCTTACCGCTGTGTCGCAGGATGTCGTCAAATCCCTGGTCAATGTCGGGTATATGATCAGCACTTCTTTGTCGACGAGCGGATTCACGCCGGTCACGGCAACGGTCAGCGCCAGTGGAATACGGGTCGTTGAATCGACATCGGTACAGGCAGTACAGCTCCAGGCCGCTCAGCTGGGGTTTGACGCCGTGACAGTCACGAACGCGCAGGGAGTGCAGGCAGTAACCGGCGTCACGGCAAAGTCAGCCGTCTCCGCGTCTATGGCAAAAGCCCTGGTCCCGAGAGCAATAACGGCCGACTATGAGTCCAAGTACGAGCACGTGGTCACTGCAGCCGAGCTGGTTAAGGCGAAATACGGCGTAGAGCTGAATCCGACGGATACAGCCGGCCAGGAACTGCTGTTAAAGACCATGGCCAGCCAGCCGGGCTCCGACGTCAAGGCAGCGGTAAGCTCCTCCGGAGTCACCTATACGGTGTACAGCAGGGGGAATATCAGGGGGCCCAATGGACGCGGCCTCATCAACGGGAAAACAGTGTATAGTTTCACCTACGATAAAAACGGCACGGTGACCGGAGGGACGGCAGAGGTCGATGAGTATGCGTCGGGGAAATGGTCGTTCGTAGGCAGCGCCGGTTTGAAACCGGACGGGACATTCACGATCTCGCCCGTCGTTATACGTGAACAGCAACTAAAGAACAGCGTCGCCGCCGACGACGGCACAGACTTCGCTTTGTCGCAGGATGGGTCGTATGTGCAATACCTGCGGGACGATACGGGTTCGCTCGTGGGAAGATTGACGTATGCGTTCACCCATGATCCGGAAACCAATCAAGCCGTCGCCGGAGAAGTCAAACAGGAAATATACCAGGATAGTTACTGGGTGACCGTGAAGAATTCCACCATCAAAGAAGACGGCTCCTTTGATTTTATGACCGAACTGGAAATACAGAAGAGGTCTCAGGAGGCCAGGCGAGCGGCAGGATAGGCAGTGTGAGGTAAGCCTGCCTGACCATCTCAGGCGCTTGACGGATTTTAATAAAGGTTCGGGAGGACAACCAGCGGCTCAAAGAGAGGGATGTATGCAACAGTGGGACCATGTCGAGCGCAGGAAACTTCCCCGGTACGAGTTGAGCCTGCCCGCGCGCCAGACCGATGTCGAGACCCTCAAGGGCACGCAATCCATAACGAGCGATGTCAGCGAACAGGGAATGGGGGTGATGATGCAAGAACCGGTTCCCCTGCAAGTTCCTCTTGAGATCGATCTTGTCGTCCCGGACAATAATGAAAAGATCGCGGTCTGGGGAAAAGTTGTCTGGGTACAGGCGGTCAAAAAGAACATGTACCGCGCAGGCATTTGCCTGGATTCCTGTTGTCTCAAGCCCCTTATGCTCGTCCTGCGCATGATCAAGATGCAGCTTAAATTGCGCTATGAGGTATTCCGTTGAACTCCGCACTGCCCTGCCATTGACCCTTCCCTAGGCCGCCTGCAACGCCCCGCACCGGGTGTGGGGCTTGAAATTGCCTGCCTCTCAAACTTTTTCCGATACCATCAAGATTAAGGTTTTTCTTCCTGATTACACGCGGGCGCACGTCAGCCGGTTTGCGATCAGCGAATGAGGGAGGGAAAGAGGAGTTTATCCCTTGTCCGCCGACTGAAACCGTGATACAATTTTAGCATCTAACGGAAAGAAGGAGAAATGTGATAGAGAGAATATTCGTTTTTATTTTCGGGTCCATGGTGGGAAGTTTCCTGAACGTCTGCATTTACCGGCTGCCGCTGGAGGAATCGATCGTCCTGCCGCGGTCGCACTGCCCGAAGTGCAAGAAACAGATCGCCTGGTATGATAATGTCCCGTTCGTAAGTTACATCCTGCTCGGAGGCAGGTGCCGGCACTGCAAGGAAAAGATATCCTTCCGCTATTTTCTGGTCGAGCTCATCACGGCCCTTGTCTTCCTCGGGTTTTACCTGCGGTTCGGTTTCAGTTTCCCGTATATCTATTACCTTATCCTTGTCTGCGCACTCATCGTGGCCACGTTCGTGGACTTCGCTCACCGCATTATCCCGGATGAGATATCGCTGGGCGGCATCGCGGTCGGATTCCTTATCAATGCCGGCAGGGGCGCGCAGTTTGCGCCGTTCCGATACGACTGGCATCCGGCGCTGGATTCCCTGCTCGGCATCATCATCGGCGGCGGGATCATTTTCTCGTTCGGCTATTGCTTTGACCTGGTGTACTTCAAGCTGCTCAAACGGCCGGCGATCCAGGGCGAGACCGAGTCCATGGGCGGGGGCGACGTCAAACTCCTGGCCATGATCGGGGCGTTCCTGGGATGGAAGGGGGCGCTCATCACCTT
>JAQTMD010000101.1 GCA_028714595.1 Candidatus Omnitrophota bacterium | reverse complement strand
AGCTTCATACCCTCCTGCAGGGCTTTGTCCCCGAGGGTGATCAGATACACCAGCGGCAAACCTGCGGCCTGGTCATCCACCAATGATTTGCCGGCCAACAACAACCGCTCCACCCCGAACGCGAAACCGATAGCCCCCGTCTCCGGCCCGCCGAGTTCCTTGACCAGGCCGTCGTATCTGCCGCCCGCACCCAGGGCATCCTGTTGGGGCCCGAGCTCCGGGTGTTTGAATTCAAATACCGTCCGGTTGTAATAATCGAGTCCGCGGACCAGGCGCGGCATCACCTCATAGGCTATCCCGAGCGCATCCAGGCCGTGTTTGACGGTCTCAAAATGTCTTGCGCATTCCTGACAGAGATGGTCATGGCCGATGTTGATGCCGTCCACTATCCGGCGGCAGCCTTCCTGCTTGCAATCGAGAATACGCAGGACATTGCGGTCAAAGCGGTCGCGGCAGTCTTCACAGAGCCCGGAGAGAGGACCTTGCAACCTTTCCTTAAGCAGGCTGTTCAAGGCCTTTTTGTCCGCGGCACACCCCAGGCTGTTGAGCGCGATCGTATACCCCTGTATCCCGTACGCAGCCAAAAGCGCTTGTGCCAGACAGATCACCTCGATGTCTATCTCAGGGCCATAGCTGCCGATCGCTTCGCAGCCGATATGATGGAACTGGCGCAGCCTGCCCTTTTGCGGCCGTTCGGCGCGGAACATCGGACCCGCATAATATAATTTCACGAACCCGAGCGTCTTATCCAGATTGTTTTCAAGGTAGGCGCGGACAACGGAGGCGGTGCCTTCGGGCCTGAGCGCATAGATATCCTGGTCGCGGCGGATCTCAAACATCTGCTTGCGAACGATCTCGGCGCCCTCCCCCAGCGAACGGGCAAAGAGCGTTGCCTCTTCGATAAGCGGCGGACGTATCTCGAGATAATTATGAAGGGAAAAGATTCTGCGGCTGACGCCTTCGATATGCTGCCAGACCGGTGCCTGGTCAGGCAGTATATCTCTGGTGCCAGGGACTCGTTTGAACATAGGGAATTGGATTTCGAGGAACTATTTTACCTTGTGTTTCATTTCAAGGCCAGGCTTGAAAACAACGACTTTCCTGGGAGGAACAGGGACGACTTGACCAGTACGGGGGTTTCTGCCGGTGCGGCTCTTGCGTTCTTTTATTTTAAAGACTCCGAAATTACGCAGTTCGATCTTTTCGCCTCTGACGAGCGCCTCGACCATGTAATCGAACGTCTTCTGCACGACTCTTTTGACGTCGGTCTGCTTCAGGTTGGTCTCATCGGCAACTTTAAGGATGATATCTTTTTTGGTCATCATTTCCTCCTGTCTTCGCGCACAACGGGTGTTGTGTTTGCAACTATAAGGTCAGCAAAATGTTACGGATATTTACAGATAAATATAGCATAATTTCGGGTAAAGGTCAACAAAAAATTCAGTCTTCGGTCTTCTCCTAAATGTTCAGCACTATCCTGTTCTCTCCGATGAGGTTTTCAATATCCTGAATGAGTTTTTCGTTGGGATCGACAAAAAGTTCCTGTCCGACAACGACCTGGACACGCGCCTTCGCCGGAGTATCCAGGTGCAGGTATACCGGGATGGAACCCGGGGAAGAACGCAAAACATCCTTGAGGCTTTCAAAAAGGCTGTCCTTGAGCCCAACGAGGTCGACACGCAGGGCATTGACCAGTTTGTGGACCTCATCAAAGGGGAACAGGTCGTCGCAGATTATCTTGGGCGTGTTCTCTTTCAGGTCCAGCCTGCCCCTGAGCAGGACCACGCTGCCCTGCTGCAGGTATTTGGCGACTTTTGCGTAACTCTGCGGAAACACGAGCGTTTCTATGATCCCGTCAAGGTCCTCAAGCAGCAGTATCGCCATCTTCTCCTGTTTCTTCCGCGTCACCGTGTACTTTATCTTGGTTACCAGTCCCACGATCTTGACCGGATCCGCGTCCTTGTATTTGGTAAGGTCGGATATCTGGGACGAGGAAAAACGTTTGAGCTGCCGTGCATAGCGCGCCAGCGGATGACCGCTCATGTAAAACCCCAGCAGCTCCTTTTCAAACGCCAACAGCTGCGGTTCCGGCCACTCCTTTATCACCGGCCGCGTGCTGCCGTTTGCGGCGCTGAAGCCCTGCCGGGCCTCAGCGCCGTCAAAGAACGAAAGCTGGCCCGTCGCCTTTTCCCGCGCAGAGCGCGATGCGCATTCCATTACCCCATCAAGGTCGGCGAACAACTGCGCGCGCGCCTGACCGAAACAATCGAGCACCCCGCATTTGATGATGCTCTCCAGCACTTTCCGGTTGAACAGCCGCAAATCGATGCGCCGGCAGAGGTCTTCCAGCGATTTGAACGGTCCCTGCTCGCTGCGAGCGGCGACCAGGGATTCCACCGCCCCCCTGCCCACGTTCTTGATCGCCAGCAGCCCGAACCTGATCCGTTTCTTCTCGATGCTGTCAACGGTAAAATAGGCGTCGCTGTAGTTAATGTCCGGCGCAAGGACCTCGATGCCCATGCGCTGGGCTTCGTTGACGTACTCGACGATCTTGTCGGTGTTGTCGCGCTCGGACGTCAAAAGCGCGGTCATGAATTCCACCGGGAAGTTGGCCTTCAGGTACGCCGTGCGATATGAGATCACGGCATACGCTGCGCTGTGGCTGCGGTTGAACCCGTAACCGCTGAAAAACACGATCTGGTCGAAGATCTTGTTGGCGGTCTTGTCCGTTATGCCGTTCTTCAGGCAGCCCGTTACAAAGGCCTTACGCTGCTGCTCCATGACCTCGGGTATCTTTTTGGCCATGGCCCTGCGCAGCAGGTCTGCCTGCGCCAGGCTGAAACCCGCCAGGCCCGAAGCGATCTGCATGATCTGCTCCTGGTACAGCATGATGCCGTAGGTGCCCTGTAAGACCGGCTCCAGGAGGCGGTGATCGAACTTGATCGGCACCAGCCCCTTCTTGCGCTGGATGAAATCCTGCAGCATGCCCGAGCCCATGGGGCCGGGCCGGTACAGGGCGAGCAGCGCGATGAGGTCTTCGAACTGCTCGGGTTCCATCTTCTTCAGGAGGTCGCGCATCCCCGAACTTTCAAGCTGGAACACGCCGAAGGTCTGCGCCAGCGACAGCAACTGGTACGTTTTCTTGTCGTCGAAGGAAATCGCGCGGATGTCGATCTCGATGCCCCTGGTCTGTTTGATCAGCTTGACTGCCTGGTCGATGACCGTGAGGGTCCGCAGTCCCAGAAAATCGACTTTCAACAGGCCGATCTTTTCCAGGGAGCCCATTTCATAGCCCGTGGTGACCTGGTCGTCCTGCGTCATGAACAGCGGCAGGTAATTGTCCAGCGGCCTGTCGGCTATTACCACGCCGGCAGCGTGCACCGAGGCATGGCGGTTCAGACCCTCCAGGGCAAGCGCTGCGTCCATGAGCTGCTTTATCCGGGGATCGTTGGTATAGAGAGATTTAAGCTCGGGCTCGTTGACCAGGGCGTCCTTCAGGCCGTAGTCGGTGTTGCCGGGGTCGGGAGGCGGGATGAGTTTTGCGATGCGGTCGACCTCGGCATAATCCATGCCCATGACCCTGCCCACGTCGCGCACCACGGCGCGGGCCTGCATGGTGCCGAAGGTGATGATCTGCGCGACGTTCTCCCTGCCGTACTTGCGGGTAACATAATCGATGACCTCCTGCCTGCGCTCGTAGCAGAAATCGATGTCGATATCCGGAAGGCTGACGCGTTCGGGGTTGAGGAACCGCTCGAAGAGGAGTTTATACCTCAGGGGATCGATGTCCGTAATACCCAGCAGGTAACTGACGATGCTTCCTGCCGCCGAGCCGCGGCCCGGGCCGACGGGGATATGCTCTCCTTTGGCAAAATGGATGAAATCCCAGACGATGAGAAAATAACTGGTAAAGCCCATCTTCTGGATGGTGGCAAGCTCATGCTCCAGGCGCTGGCGGATAGCGGGGTCGGCGCCGGGGAAACGTTCGGGCAGCGCCCGTTCGCACAGCTCGCGCAAATAAGCCTCTTTAGTCTTTCCCTCAGGCGGCTCATACCGCGGCAAATGCACTTTCTTGAAATCCAGCTCGAGGTTACAGCGCGCGGCGATCTCCAGGGAATTGCGGATCGCATCAGGGACCTCCTTAAAAAGCTCCTTCATCTCCTGCGGCGACTTGAAATAGAACTCGTCCGTCGAAAGCCGCATACGGTTTTCATCGTTCAACGTCGTCTGCGTCTGGATGCACAGCAGCGCTTCGTGGGCGCGGGCATCGCTGCGGGCCAGGTAATGCACGTCATTGGTGGCAACGCACGGGACATGCAGTTCTGCGGAGATCTTCAGGAGCCCGGCAATGGCCTTTTTCTGTTCGGCTATCCCGTTGTCCTGCAGCTCGAGATAAAAGTTGCCTTTGCCGAGGATCTGGTGGTACTCGTCGGCTGCCTTGAGCGCGTCATTAAACCGGTCCTGGTTCAAAAGCCGCGGGACTTCCCCTTTCAGGCAGGCGGTCATGCCGATGAGGCCTTCGTGGTAACGCGCAAGCACTTCCTTGTCGATGCGCGGACGGTAATAGAACCCTTCGAGGTAGGCGGTCGAGACGAGCTTCATCAGGTTCTGGTAACCTGCCTCGTCTTTGGCCAGCAGCACCAGGTGGTACGCGGATTCATCCATGCCGGAGGAACTCTTTTCCAGGCGGCTCTTCGGCGCCACGTACGTCTCGCAGCCGATGATGGGCTTGATGCCGGCCTTTTGCGCGGCAAGGTAAAACTCGATGGCCCCGAACATGTTCCCGTGATCGGTGATCGCCAGGGAGCCCATTTTATACTGGTTTGCCAGTCTCAGGAGGTCGGGGATACGGCAGGCGCCGTCAAGGAGGCTGTATTGCGTATGCAGGTGCAGGTGGACGAACTCGGAATGCGGCATGATGAAGATCTGACGTGCTGAAGACTAACGGCTATGAGCCGAATCTATTCCCACTCGATGGTCGCGGGAGGTTTGGAGGTAATATCGTAGACAACGCGGTTGACGCCCTTGACTTCGTTGATGATGCGGTTGGCGATCCGTTCCAGCACTTCGGACGGAAGCCTGACCCAGTCGGCGGTCATCCCGTCGGAAGACTGGACGCAGCGCAGCGCTACCACGTTATCGTAGGTGCGTTCGTCGCCCATGACGCCGACGGTCTTGACGGGCAGCAGGATCGCAAAGGACTGCCATACCTGGTTGTAGAGGCCGGCCTTGCGGATCTCTTCGACCACGCGGCTGTCCACTTCGCGCAGGATCTCCAGGCGCTTCGGGGTGACCTCGCCGATGATGCGGATGGCAAGGCCCGGGCCCGGGAACGGCTGCCGGTAGATGACGGTCTCGGGCAGGCCCAGCTCGCGGCCCACGGAGCGCACCTCGTCCTTGAACAGGTCGCGCAGCGGCTCGATAAGCTTGAGCTTCATGTGCTCGGGCAGACCCCCGACATTGTGGTGGCTCTTGATCCTGCTCGAAGGGGCGCCGGTCGCAGAGACCGATTCTATGACGTCGGGGTAGAGCGTGCCCTGGCCGAGGAACTTCGACCCTTTTATCTTGCCGGCCTCGGCCTCAAAGACCCTGATGAACTCGCGGCCGATGATCTTGCGTTTCTCTTCCGGGTCCGCCACGCCGGTAAGGCTTTTGAGGAACCGTTTTGACGCGTCGACATAGTCGAGGTTCAAATGGAAGCCGGTCCTGAAGACCTTTTTTATCTGCGCGGGTTCGTCTTTGCGCAGCAGGCCGTTGTCGATGAAGATGCAGCGCAGGTTCCTGCCGACGGCCTTGTGGAC
>JAQTMD010000100.1 GCA_028714595.1 Candidatus Omnitrophota bacterium | reverse complement strand
AAGATCAACACCGCCGACCGCAAGATCATCACCATTGAAGACCCCATAGAGTACGAGATGCCCGGCATCACGCAGATACAGGTGATGCCCGAGGTCGGCCTTGATTTTGCCCGGGGGCTGCGCAGCATCCTGCGCCATGACCCGGACGTGATCATGGTCGGCGAGGTGCGCGACCTTGAGACCGCGGAGATCGCCATCCGCGTGGCGCTCACCGGCCACCTGGTCTTCTCGACCCTGCATACGAATGACGCGGCAAGCGGCATCACGCGCCTCATCGACATCGGCGTGGAGCCCTACCTGGTCTCTTCCAGCGTCGAGGCGTTCGTGGCGCAGCGCCTGGTGAGGCTGGTCTGTCCCCAGTGCAAACAGGAGGATTCCCAGGCGCCCCCGGAACTGCTCAGGCTCATCGCCCGCGACCTGGGCAAGCCCGTCGAAGAGGTCAGGATCTGGCGCGGCAAAGGCTGTTCGAACTGCAATTTCACGGGTTTCTTCGGCAGGACCGCGATCTATGAGGTCATCGGCATTGATAACGTCATCAAGGACCTGATCCTTAAAAAATCCCCCTCGGGATTGATCAAGCGCACCGCAATAAACCGCGGCATGCGCACGCTGGCGCAGGACGGCTGGGAGAAAGTCTGCCAGGGGTTGACCACGCCCGAAGAGGTCATGCGGGTGACGTCGGCGGAGGAAAAAGAAGTTGCGCGGGAAGAAGAAGCGGCAGCGGCCGAGCAATCGTCGTCTCAGGTCTTGGAGCCGGTCTCCGAAGACCGGAGGGTTTTTATGCGTCTTGATTCCAATATCAATGTCAGGTTCAAGGTGTTCCGTTCCCGGGAAGAACTGATTTCCCAGGGCTTCAGGCCCGAGGAATTCTCTATCACCAAGAACATATCTGCAGGGGGCCTGGTGTTCGTCTCGAACGAGGCCCTGGCCTACGGGATGATCCTTGAGCTCTACATCGACCTGCCGCAGAGCGGTGAAACCGTGCAGTGCCTGGCCCGCGTGGTCAGGGCGCAGGAATCCGTCCGGCCAAACATGTTCGATATCGCCGTCTGTTTTCTTGACTTGACCAGCGCCCAGCGCGCCAAACTGGAAAAGTTCGTGGAACAGAAGATAAGGATGGGATAATATGCCGCAGTATGCCTATCAGGCAAAGCGAGGTCCGCAGGAGACCGTCACCGGCACGATCGATGCCGCCACGGAAAAAGATGCCATCGAACGTTTGAGTGTCCTGGGGCTCGTGCCGGTCTCCATTGCCGAGGAGCGCGCTGCCAGGTCAGAGGCCGCGCCGGTCTCTGCGGCAACGGCTGCCGTACGCCTGGGCTCCCGGCATATCACGCTTTTCTCGCGGCAACTGGCGAGCCTCCTGAAGTCCGGCGTGCCGATCCTCAAGGCACTGGTGATCATCCGTGAACAGTCGGAGAACCGCAGTCTTAAGGCAATCGTGCAGCGGATCTATAAGGAAGTCGAGGCAGGCGCGCCGTTCTCTTCGGTGCTGGCCCAGTATCCCCGGGCTTTTCCCGCGCTGTATGTGGCGCTGGTGCGCGCAGGCGAGGATTCCGGCAAACTGCCCGACGCGCTCTTCAAGATCGCCCGTTACCGGCAAAAGCAGGAAGAAGTGACCGCCCGTTTCAGGATGGCGATGGTCTATCCCTGCCTCATGGCCCTCGTGGGAGTGGGAAGCGTCGTCTTCATGCTTACTTTTGTCATGCCCAAGCTCACGAAGTTATACAAGGACATGGGCCAGAGCCTGCCGGTTCCCACCAGGATACTTATCGCCGCGACCAATACCCTGCAGCATTCCGGGTTCTGGGTCCTGATCATCGCGGCGGCAGTGATCCTGATTTTTAAGCGGTACGCGGTTACCAAGGCGGGAAGAGTGGGCGTGAGCGTCCTGCAGCTCGGCCTGCCGGTCGTAGGCCCCCTGGTCACCAAGGCCGAGCTTGCCCGTTTCTGCCGGACGCTGGAGATGCTCTTAAAGAGCGGCATCCCTATCCTGCGCGCGCTCAATGTCACGGTGCCGGTACTGGGCAACGAGGTCATCAAGACGCAGTTGGCGGGCTGCTCCCGCGATCTCGAACAGGGGGGGACCCTCGGCCGCAGCCT
Organism: Candidatus Omnitrophota bacterium; assembly: GCA_028714595.1. GTDB lineage: Bacteria > Omnitrophota > Gorgyraeia > Gygaellales > Profunditerraquicolaceae > JAQTMD01. The sequence goes on along the minus strand of JAQTMD010000100.1, from coordinate 3,762 downwards.
CAAAAACGCTTCGACCGTGCCTTCCTTTATGAGCAACCTTCTGATCGTCGGGGAGGAGACCGGCAAGCTCGATGACTCGCTGGCAGAAGTCGCCGACGCCTATGAACGCGATACCGACGAGGCGATGGCGATGATGGCCAGCCTCCTCGAGCCGGCGATGATCCTGATCATGGGCGCAGCCGTGGGGTTCATCGTGGTGGCAATGCTCCTGCCCATCTTCGATATCAACGTTATGGTGCGATAATTTATGCGTGCGGCGTTGCGTCTTGCATTTTTTCTCTGTGCGGTGCCGGTCGCCTGTTGTGCCCAGGATTGGACCGAGATCAAGAGCGACCATTTCGTCCTCTCGTACCAGGCGGCAGGCGGGGAGTCCGGCGAAGGCATACCCATCGAAGAGTTTTGCCGGGACGTCCTGCACAAAGCCGAAATCTACTATGAACGGATCGCCCTGGACCTGGGTTACCAGCGCACCTCGGATTTCTGGACGTGGGACCGGAGGGTAAAGATCCGCATCTATGCCGACCGCGCAGCTTTCTTACGTTCGGGCCCGCACCCGGACTGGGCCGGGGGCCTGGCGGATTACCAGTCGCGCACCATCTCGAGTTTCGCCGGCAGCGGGGAATTCGCCAATACCATCCTGCCGCATGAGGTTGCACACCTCATCTTCAGGGATTTCGTGGGTTTCAGGGGCTCGGTCCCTGCCTGGCTTGATGAGGGCGTGGCCCAGTGGACCGAAGAGCGCAAGCGTATCGAGGTGCGCGGCCTTGTCAAGAAGATGTACGAGGACGATTCCCTGCTGACCATCGAAGACATGATGCGCATCGATCCCGCAAAGATAACCAGCAAGGAGAACGTCTATATCCGCCAGACGCGCACCAAGACCGGCGAGGACGGCGTGCTGTTCTTGAGCGGGGATACGTTAATCACCGTGTATTATATCCAGTCCGTCTCGCTGGTCGATTTTCTTATCGGGCGGTTCGGGAAAAACGAGTTTACCAATTTCTGCAGGCAGCTGCGCGACGGAAAGAGGGTCGAGGAGGCGTTGACCTCGGCGTACAGCGTGCACCTGCGCAGCCTCGAGGATTTTGAGAAGCAATGGCGGGAGTATGCCCGGGAAGCTTCATAGCGCGTCACAGCAAGGAGGAGACATGTACCGGAAAGCGTTCACGCTCATCGAACTGATGCTGGTGGTCATCATCATCGGGGCGCTGGTGGCAATGGTCATGCCGCGGCTGACCGGCAGGGGCGAGCAGGCGCGCGTCCAGGCGGCAAAAGCCGATATCCTCTCCAACATCGCCACGGCCCTGAAGCTCTACGAGCTCGACAACGGCGAATTCCCGTCGACCGCAGAGGGGTTGAAGGCCCTGCGCGATAAACCGGCGTCGGGCGCCAGCTGGCGCGGCCCGTACCTGGATAAGGATCCCGTCGATCCCTGGGGCCACGAGTACAAATACAAATATCCCAGCGAGCACCAGATGGCAGATTACGACCTCTACTCCACGGGAAAAGACGGGCAGGAAGGCACGACAGATGACGTCTCGAACTGGGAAAAATAAGGCCCGGCGCGCCTTCACCCTGATCGAGGTCATGGTGGCGGTGGCGGTTTTGTCTTTCGGCATCGTCATGATCTACCAGGCGTATTTTACGGTGGCGAATGCCTACAGTTACTGCAGCCGCTACCTGGCAATCGCGCCGTCCGTCGAAGAAAAAATATGGGAGGCACAGGATTCGATTCGCAGGACCGGAGACCTGGTTGATCAGCCTCTTGAAGGGCAATGGCAGGTGGGCGCAAAGAACTATGTCTGGCTCCTGTCGTACCTGCCGCTTGAGAGCGACCCCGAGAGCGGGCTCTTTAAGATTACCCTTGAGGTGAACTGGAAAGAAGGCAAGCGGTATGTCAAGACCGGCCGTACGGCATATGCGTTCTATCAGAAGGCCGAGTAGCGCGAGGGGCTTTACCCTGGTGGAGGTGCTGGTCGTCACCCTGATACTCTCCGTCATATCGGTGGCGATATTCAACACCTTTGCCAACGGCCTGGCGATCTACCGGAGGCTTTCGACCGAAATCCCGGGAGAACGCACGGTGCTGTTCCTGGAGCGCCTCAGCCACGATGTGCACAATTCGTTCGAATACGCGAGCATAAATTTTACGGGAGAGGATGCCGGAGTCGAATTCGCCTCCATCGTCTGGAGCCCCGCAGCGAAAAAACACCTGCCCGGCAGGATCCGCTATGTCTGTGATTCCGACAAAGAGAGCCTGGTGCGGTTTGAAGGCGACTATTTCAGCGTCTTCGAACAGAAAGAGCCGGCCTCGCGCCACCGCCTCGAGGGCGTGGCTTCCTGCGTCTTCAGGTATTACTCGTATGATGAAGAAAAAAAAGAGTACTCCTGGCTGGAGGATTGGACAAAACAGGGGCTTCCCAATGCGCTGCGCCTGGAAATTACCTTCAAGGACGATGCGGCACAGCCGTTGATCAGGACCTTCGAGATACCGGCAGGCAATGCACGCAACAACAGTGAATCGTAATCGCACAACGATAGGCCGGCTGGCCGGCGCACGGCGGTCAAGCATACTCTTGATCGCGCTCTGGTCCATATTCCTATTATCGGTCTTTGCGGTCATCCTCGGTACCGGCGTGCGCCAGAATATCGTGCTGGTCAGGTGGCTGGATGAGCGCTGTAAAGGCAGGCTTATCGCCGAGGCAGGGATACGCAGGGCATGCATCGAGATACAGCGTCATACCAAGGATCAGTTCCATACCCTGTCGCAGGCCTGGGCCAACAACCCCGCGGAATTCAAGGACGTCAGCGTCGGAGAGGGAAGTTTTTCCGTTACGTACACGCGCAGGAGGCCCGACACGGCTCAGGAAGAGCAGTACTACGGCTGCGTGGACGAAGAAAGCAAGGTCAACGTCAACAAGGCTTCTGCGGCAGTGCTGACGCGCCTGTTCGCGGCCCTGGGCCTGGATGACGTCCCGGCGCAGGACCTTGCGGCTGCTATCGTGGACTGGCGCGATGCAGACAGCCAGCTCTCGTCAACCAGCGGCGGCGCCGAGGATTCTTACTACCGGATGCTTTCCCCGGGATACGAGGCAAAAGACGCCGATTTCGAAATACCCGAGGAACTGCTCCTGGTCAAAGGCATGGACGAAAAACTCTTTGAAGAAGTGCGGAAGTATATTACAATCTATGGTACCGGCAAAGTAAACATCAATACCGCTCCCAAACCCGTGCTGGTGGCGCTGGGCTCAAGCGAAGTGATGGCCGACCGCATCATCGCGTACCGTAACGGCAAAGACGCTACTGCCGGCTCAAGCGACGATAACATCTTTGAGAACCCGGTGACCTGCGCGGAAGTGCTTGCAACGTACTACAACACCAGCGACAGCGATCCCGAGTATATCAAGTTCAAGACGGCAGCGGATCAGGGCGGGATAGCCGTAAAATCCACGCACTTTTCGATCACCAGCATTGCGGGTTTCGGCCGCCGCACTGACCGGGTCGTTACCACCTGCGTCGTAGATCTTGCGGGCCGGATACTGTACTGGAAGGAATCGTAAGGGCATATGGTTTCACGAGACCTTATCGGCATCGACATAGGCACTGCCAGCCTCAAGCTCTGTCTCATGACGGGCGCGGGCAGCAAACGCCAGATCGCGTTTCTTGCCAGCCGGCCGCTGACCGGACTGACTGACGACGACATTGCCAAGACCCTGGTCGTTTTGTTGCGCGACCTGAAAATCAAACACTGCGGTTTCGTCC
>JAQTMD010000099.1 GCA_028714595.1 Candidatus Omnitrophota bacterium | reverse complement strand
CATCGAAGGAGACCTCGACCGCCAGGGCAAGGGTCTGTATGACCTGATGAACGGCGTCGGGGCCCATGAGATCGTCATAGAGACGAACCAGCACATCGGCAACATGGCAGACCTCTCGGACGAACAGATCTACCGGGTGATCACCTGCTACATCGACCGGATCAACGACCTGGAAAAAGACAAACGGTTCAAGTACGTTCTGGTCTTTAAGAATTACGGCTGGAGCGCGGGCGGCGGCAGGGTGCGCCATTCCCGTTCACAGGTCATTGCCACGCCGGTCAACCCCAAACGCGTCAAAGAGGAGCTTTCAGGCGCGCACCAGTACTACGAGTACCATGAACGGTGCATCTTCTGCGACCTGGTCAAACAGGAATTGCAACAGAAGGAGCGTCTGATTCTGGAGATCGACGGCTTCATCGCGGTCGTGCCGTTCGCCTCGCGTTTTCCCTTTGAGGTCTGGGTCATCCCGAAGAAACACTCCTGCGATTTTGTCTCTCTCGACGACGGGGAACGCAGGAAACTCGCCGTGACCATGAAACAGGTGTTGCAGAAACTTAAAGTAGGCCTGAACGACCCGCCGTACAATTACATCATCCATACCGCGCCCTTCCGCAGGCAGAAAGTGGGCTACTGGAAGACGATCAACGAGGATTTTCACTGGCACATAGAGATCACGCCGAGGCTCACGCGTGTCGCCGGCTTCGAGTGGGGTACCGGGTTTTATATCTGCCCGGTAACGCCCGAGGCGGCGGCAAAGTTCCTGCGTGAAGTCACCATAGGATAGCGTATGTCAGAGTTACGAAGGGATCCGATAGGAGGCAGGTGGGTCATCGTCAATACGGATGAGCCGATGGCGCCGCAGGACTACGAGCATGATGCCCCGCGAAGCGGCAAGGCCACGCCCTGCCCGTTCTGCTACGGTAACGAGGCGCAGACGCCGCCCGAGATCATCGCGCAGCGTGATGCCGCGACCGCACCGAATTCACCGGGCTGGCAGGTGCGCGTGGTAGCCAACAAGTTCCCTGCCTTGCAGATCGAGGGGATGCTTGAACGAAGGGGGCTGGGTATCTACGACCTGTCGAACGGCATCGGGGCGCACGAGGTGGTCATCGAGACCCCGTACCACGACAAGGATTTTTCGGACCTTACGGTCACGGAGCTGACCAGCGTGCTCCACTTTTACTGTCAGCGTACCCTTGACCTGGAGAAAGACCGCCGCTTCAAGTACATCATGATCTTCAAAAATTACGGCGCCTCTGCCGGGGCGTCGCTGGAGCACCCGCATACCCAGATCATCGCCCTGCCCATGGTCCCCAAGTCCGTCAAGGAAGAGATCCTCGGGGCGCACAGCTACTTCGAGTACCGCGAACGCTGCATATTCTGCGACATGATACGCCAGGAGCTCCAGGAGAAAGAACGGATCATCATGGACAACAGGAATTTCCTGGCGTTCTGTCCGTTCGTCTCCCGTTTTCCTTTCGAGATATGGGTCATGCCGAAGAAGCACACGAGTTACTTTTGCCAGACGCCGTATGAAGAGCTGCCCGACCTCGCAGAGATACTTCGCGGCATCATTACCAAGGTCAAGCGCGTCTTCGGCGATACGGCGTACAACTTCATCATCCATACCGCACCAAGCAACAGTGACGGGGCAAACATCGAGAGTTATCATTGGCACCTTGAATTTTTGCCGAAACTGACGCGCGTCGCGGGTTTCGAATGGGGGACCGGGTTTTACATCGTGCCCACGCCTCCCGAGGTTGCGGCAAAATATTTGAGGGATGCCCCGGTCGAATAATAATTCGAACAGGCGGCTCGATCACGGCGAAATAAACCCGGTTCCTGGTAAAAGGGCCGGGGAGGTTGTGCGATTATTGAACGACCAAACAAGGAGGAGCAAATGGCAGCGGTCAAAGTAGGCATCAACGGGTTCGGAAGGATCGGTCGCCTGGTTGCGCGCGCGATCCTGGAACGTAAAAACACAAGCCTTGAACTGGTGGCGGTCAATGACATCACCGATTCCAAGACAAACGCCTATCTGTTCAAGTATGACTCGGTACACGGCCGGTTCCCCGGCGAAGTCAAGGCGACTGCCGATGACGAGATGACGGTTAACGGTAAGGCGATCAAGGTCCTGTGCAAGAGAGACCCGTCTGAGCTGCCCTGGAAAGACCTGGGCGTGCAGATCGCGGTAGAGTCAACCGGTCTTTTTACCCTCAAGAAAGACGGCGTGAACAAAAAAGGCAAGGAAGTCAAGGGTGCCGAGAACCATATCACCAGGGCCGGCGCCAGGAAAGTGATCATCTCCGCCCCGGCGGAAGGCGAGGATATCACCATCGTCATGGGCGTTAACGACGACAAATACGATCCCAAGGCGCATCACGTCCTGTCCAACGCCTCCTGCACCACCAACTGTCTTGCGCCGGTGGCAAAAATCCTGAACGACGAGTTCGGCATCGTCAAGGGCCTGATGACCACCATCCATGCCTACACCAACGATCAGCGGGTACAGGACCAGGCCCATTCGGACCTGCGCCGGTCCCGCGCCGCGGCAGTCTCCATGATTCCCACTTCGACGGGCGCAGCCAAAGCGATCTCCCTGGTCATTCCCGAATTAAAAGGAAAACTCGACGGGTTCTCCATGCGCGTACCGGTCCCCAACGTTTCAGTGGTCGACCTGACCTGCCTGCTGGGAAAAAAGACCTCGGTTGAGGCGCTCAATGCAACGTTCAAGGCTGCCTCCGAGGGAAAGATGAAGGGGATCCTGGGTTATACCGAAGACCCGGTTGTCTCGGTCGACTTCAATCACAGTCTGATAAGTTCTGTCGTCGATGCGAAGAGCACCAAGGTCATCTCGGATGACTTCGTCAAGGTGCTTGCCTGGTACGACAACGAATGGGCGTACTCGAACCGCGTCGTCGATCTGTGCGAGCTCCTGGTAAAAAAGGGTCTGTAACCGGTCTCAAAGACGGGAAAGGCGGCCTGTTCTATCGGGCCGCCTTTTTTATTGGAGGTTATATAACTCATGTGGTTCGTGGCAATCGTAGGCGCGAGCGGCATCATCGCACAGGTAGTGCTGGTGCGGGAGCTGTTGGTGAGTTTCCACGGCAATGAGCTGACCATCGGCATACAGTTCGGCGCATGGATGCTGCTCGAGGCCCTGGCGGTCTTTGCCGCAGGCAGGTTCGTCGACAGGCATAAAGAAAAATATTCCCTGCTCCTGGCGGCTCAGCTCGTTTTTGTCTTCGGATTTCCCGCTTCGATCGTCGGCGTGCGCGTGTTCAAGCCGCTTTTGGGGTTCATGCCGGGCCAGGGTCTCGGCCTGGGAGCCGTCATCGCAAGCTCGCTCGCTGTCTTTGCCTTGGCGGCAACGTCGCACGCAGCGTTATTCGGCATCGCGTGTTCGATATTCTGCCCGGCCGGCGATGCTCAGACCGGAGGCATAGGACGGGTCTATTCCTGGGAGACCATCGGCACCGTTGCCGGAGGGCTCTTTTCAGCCCTCGTCCTGACAACCGCCGGGGAGCCCCTGATGGTCGCCGTCTGCGTGGGGCTGGTGAACCTTTTGGCGACCATGTTCCTGCTCCGGCGCGTAAACTCCCTTGCCCGGTTCGGCCTGGTATGCGCAGCCGGCGTCCTGTCGCTTGCCGCGATCACGGCGAATGTACCGGCGATAGGGAAGGCCTCGCTGAACAGGGAATTTGCCCCTCTGGAGATCCTGGAATACCGGAATTCCGTGTACGCGAACATCGTGCTGGCGCAGCACGGAGACCAGAAGACGCTGTTCTACAACGGCGCGCCCCTCCTGACGTTTCCGCACCCCGATATCGGCTCTTTTGAGGAGTTCGGGATCATCCCGCTGGCCTTTCACCCCGGCCCGCGGAAAGTGCTGGTCCTGGAAAACGGGATGGGGGGGCTCATACAGCAGGTACTCAAAAACCCGGTCGAGCGCGTTGACTACCTGGAGCTCGACGCCCAGGTGCAGGAGGTGCTCAAGGGCTATCCGGATTCCTCGGTCGCAGAAGTGCGGTCTGACCCGCGGCTGCGCGTCATTTATCAAGACAGCCGCACGTACCTTGCAAAAGCCCGCGAATCGTACGATGTGATCCTCATCGGCCTGACGCACACTTCGGACCTGGTTTCGAACCGTCTTTTTACCGAAGAGTTTTTCCTGCAGGCGGCAGGCAGGCTCGCCGACAACGGCATCATAGCCTTTCGCTTTCCAAGTTCCCGGACGTACCTCAGCCCGGCGCTTGAACGCCTGGGCAAATCGATCACCGGTGCGGCGTCCCGTGCCCTGCAATACAGCAGGGTCATACCCGGCGAGAATGCGATCGTGCTTGTCTCCAACGCCCCGTATATCCGCACCCTGAGCCCTGCGGACGTAAGTCGACGCATCCGTGAGCGGGGCATAACAGTCGCCGTCCTTGTTCCCTCGTACATCAGCTTCCTGTTGGACAAGGGCCGCCAGGATTGGTATCTTCGGCAGACCGGCACAATGCCCGCGTTTGCCAACCGAGACGCCAGACCCGTTGCGGTCTTCGAGACGTTCCTGCTGTGGAACAGGCAGATGCAGACTATCTTCTACAAAGTCCTCGACGGGCTTTTGCGCATGGCCGTGTTTTTTATCGTCGTCTGCATCTTGTCGGCGGCGGCCTTCGTTCACGTCTTTCAAACGGCACGGCCCCGGAACTCGAAAAATATCGCCCTGGATTACGGCATATTGACGACGGGGTTCGGCGGGATGCTCCTGGAATTGCTCTGCGTCTTCGGCTTCCAGGTGAAATTCGGTTATCTGTATCTGGCCGTCGGGATACTTATCGCGGTCTTTATGACAGGCGTCGGCTGCGCAAGCCTGGCAGTCGCGCGCAGCAGGTATCTTGCCGGGCTCTCGGCGCAGGCGTTCTTGTGCGTTGAGGCGGCATTCATCGTTTTCGGGCTGGCCGCGGGGGTGTCGGGCTTCCTGAGCCGTATCCCGGCATCGGCCGTCGGCTTTTTTGTCTTTGCGCTCATATTGTTCTTCTGCGGCGCCTGTATCGGCGCTGAGTTCGGTCTGGCGGCTCACCTGAGGGCAGGGAAGTCTTTGCCGGCCAAGGCATCGGCAGCGCTCTACGCCGCAGATCTTGCCGGCGGCTGCCTTGCGGGGCTCCTGGGCTCCCTGGTCCTCGTGCCGCTTCTGGGTTTTGCAGGCTGCGCGCTGTCGCTGGCGGGGCTGAAGGTTACGAGTTTTGCCGCAGTCTGGCGGGCTTTTGTCCCGCCGCTGAAAATAAGGCAAAATAATTAAAAAAAACATTGACAAATATTGTTTTATAGTGTATATTTATTTCTCTGTCTGAGTCAATCCTATAGCCTCGTCGGACAATAACGTACAAAAGGCTATCCAAGCAGGAAAGCCAAGAATTTTGTATTACTTCTTGGGGGGGATTTTTTTATCTCTTTTTAAGCCGGGCAGGATTGGTTGCAGGTATTGTCCAACCTGCTGGAGTAGCTCAGTTGGTAGAGCACGTCCTTGGTAAGGACGGGGTCCCGGGTTCAATTCCCGGCTCCAGCTTAATGATTAAGCGAGCGCACAAAGAGCATGAGAGAGATCATCACATTAGAATGCACGGTCTGTAAAAATAGAAATTACACTCAGACGAAGAACAAAAAGATTCATCCGGACAGGATGGAGACCAGCAAGTTCTGTAGAACCTGCCGGAAACACACGCCGCATAAAGAGATCAAGTAGACTCACGGCAGTCCGGCGTTTGAGGGCTTACTCACACAAGACGACATGATAGGGGCGTCCGTTAATGGTAAACGGCGAGACTCCAAATCCCGTCCTGGGGGTTCAAGTCCCTCCGCCCCTGAAAAATTATGAAACCGATCGCGAAGGTAACCGGGTTCCTGCAGGAAGTAAAGACCGAGCTTTCCAAGGTCTCATGGTCTACCCGTGAAGAACTGGTCGG
>JAQTMD010000098.1 GCA_028714595.1 Candidatus Omnitrophota bacterium | reverse complement strand
AGAAAAGCAGCATGTTCGTCGTCACCGGGATCGTCGTGCGCCAGGACGGTACGGTCAGACAGGACGCCTCCGAGTTCGTCTATTTGAAAGGGAGGAACCTGTTCGACCTCGACGTGCGCCGGGAAGCCCGGCAGATTGCCGGCGTCTATCCCAGCTACCAGCAGGTCAGGTTAATCAAGTTTTATCCGAACCAGCTGTTCATCGACTTTGTCAAACGAAAGGCCGTGGCCTGTATCCGCGGCCAGCGGCTGCTCTACGTCGACGAAAACCTGGTGCTCTTCCGCCTGCCGGAAGAGGCGCCGCAGCCTGCGGTGCCGGAGATCACGGGTATTACGCGCGGCCTCTCCCAGGCGAAAGCCGGCACGCAGTGCAGGCTTTCGCAGGTGACGCTGGCCATGCAGATCATCTCGCAGCTTGCGCGCGCCAAGGCGCTCGGAGAACGCCGGTTGAGCCGGGTCGACGTGCTCGATCCCGCCAATGCCTCTTTTTTCGTCTTTATCGGACAGCCGGCTGCCGGGGGAGAGGTGCACGGTGCACCCGCTGCACGCCTGCTGCAGGTCAAAATCGGCAACGAATCGGTCAGCGAACGGGTGAAGTTTCTTGCAACGCTGCTTGCGCAAGTGGAAAACAACCTTTATAATATAGAATACATCGATTTGCGTTTTCAGGAACCGGTAATCAAATTCAAGGAGCGAACGTAAGTGCTTACGCGCGCGCCCGGCTTAATCTTCAGAAAGGATCCCCATGTTTAAGAAGTACAGCTGCGGCCTGGATATCGGCTCGAGCAAGATCGCTGCCGCGGTGGCGGTACTTGCGGGAAAGAAGATCGTCGACATCTTTTTTGAATCGCAGGATATCAGGGGCGTGCGATACGGCTCGGTGATCGATTCGGCGGAGGTCGTCGAGTCCATCGGCAGGGTGTTGAAAAACCTCAAGGCCAAATCGGGCGTGCCCATCAAGGCCGTCTATACCAACATCTCCGGTCAGGATATCTCCACAAAACACTCGACGGCGATCATCCCGCTGGCAGAGCGCGGCAACAAGCTGGTCTCGACGCTGGACATGGAGAAAGTCATAGACCAGGCGTTCGTGCTCGGCTCGACCATCGACGAGGAAGTGATACATCAGATCCCGGTCGGCTACTCGGTGGATGCCCAATCCGGCATCAGTAACCCGCTCGGGCTCTACGCCCACAAGCTGGCAGTGGACCTGTACCTCATCTCGGCGAAACTCTCCATGATCCAGACCGTCACCTATGCGGTGCACCAGGCAGGCTATGAGGTGCGGGAGGTCTTCTTCTCGGGGCTTGCTACCAGCGACGTGGTCTTTGACGCGTCTCTGGCGCACGGGACGAACATCCTGATCGACATGGGTTTCGATATTACCGAGGTGCTGGTGTTTCGCGACGGGGTCGTCAGGGAAATACTGCTGTTGCACATGGGGGGCAGCGACCTGACCCGTGAACTGGCCGAGCGGATGAGCGTTCCCTATGAACTGGCCGCAGAGCTCAAGATCTCGCACGGCCCCGTCGATGAGCCCTTGGCGCTGGATGAACGCAAGGAGGTCCTGGTCAGGAAAGAGGGTGAAGTCGTTGCCATCAGGCACAAAGACGTCGCCGATATCCTCAACGCCAAGACAAAGAGCCTCTGTCTGCTGCTGAAGGACGTTCTGGAAAAGACCGTGCCGCTTGCCGATATCCGGCACTGCATCTTTACCGGGCGCACGATCCTGCAGGAAGGTTTCCTGGAAATGGTGGAGGCGCACCTCGGCATACCGGTGGAGTTCGCGCGGGTGAGAGACCCGCAGATCGCTTCCGCCGTCGCAGGCAACAGCGCGCTCTCGGGAAGAAAATACCTCACGTATCTTACCGCCCTGGGACTTATCTGCAAGCGCCTGGAGGGGTTCGGTCCCAAGACCCCCGACGGAAAACATCCTCCCGTTCATCCTCTGAAGAAGGCCGTCCATAAGCTCACCGAGATCTACCAGGAATATTTCTAGGAGTCCCGCAGCGGGCCTGCGACGCCGATAATAAGGATTGACCCCTTGCGGCAGCGCGGTATAATATTTTGTCAACAGTCCATCGTGCCGTGATCAAAGACAATTGTGAACAGATCCTCGGTCGTATTGCCGCGGCGTGCGCCCGGGTAAAACGTCCGCCGCAATCGGTGACGCTTGTCTGCGTGGCGAAGGACCGGACTCAAGACGAGATCCGGCAGGTCCTTGCCGCCGGGGTCCTGGATATCGGAGAAAACAGGGTACAGGAAGCCCGCGTCCATTGTCAGGAATTCGCATTGCCCGGCACCCGGCTTCGCCCGCTGCGCGTGCACATGGTCGGCCATTTGCAGACGAACAAGGTGCCGGAAGCGCTGCGCATGTTCGATCTGATCCACTCGCTCGACAGCCTGCACCTGGCCGAAGCGATCGAACGGCAGGCATCCGGGTGCTCAAAAACGCAGGACGTCCTGATCGAGGTCAACACGTCGAATGAGAAAGGAAAGTACGGTGTCGCGCCCGCGGGACTTGTGGAACTGTCGCAGTCTGTCGTCGGCATGCCGCATATCCGGTTGCAGGGTCTGATGACGGTGGCGGCAGCGGTCGACGACCCCGAACAGGCCCGCCCGTACTTCAGGCAGTTGCGCCGGCTGCTCGCCGGACTGAACGAACTACACATCGTTGACTACGAGTTGCGCGTTCTTTCCATGGGCATGAGCAATGATTTCGAGGTTGCCATAGAAGAGGGAGCGACCCTGCTGCGTATCGGCAGGGCGTTTTTCTCGTAACCGCAGGAGATGCAGAGATGGCGTTAACGATCGGGGTGCTCGGGTGCGGAAACATGGGTTCGGCTATTGCCGAGCGGCTCAAAGAGCGGTACAGGATTTTCGTCTTTGATAAAGATTCGGCCAAGACCAGCCGCTGCGCGGGCATGACCGTTACAGCGGACCTCGGGCAGGTCTTTGAAGCCGCGTCTACGGTCGTTTTGGCAGTCAAACCGCAGGATTTCGAGAAACTGTTGAACGAGGCCTGCGGGTTCGTCTCAAGCCATCTGCTGGTCTCCATAGCTGCCGGGATATCAACGGGGTTCATCGAGTCGCGGCTCGGGAAAGGGCGCGTGGTCCGCGTCATGCCGAACCTCGCCGTCACCGTCGGTGCGGGAATCAGCTGTATCGCCAAGGGCAGCCGTTCCACCACTATCGACGTATCGTTCGTCCAGGGGCTGTTCAACCGTCTGGGTAAGACGCTGGTCATCGAGGAGCGGCTGATGAACCAGGCTACCGCGGTCTCGGGCAGCGGCCCGGGGTTTTTCTTCGACCTGGTGCGCGCAAAGCCCCAAGACCAATGGGATGCGTTCGCCAAAAGCGAATTCATGCCGGCTTTGCAGGACGCGGGGTCGAAAGTGGGGTTTGGCCTTGCCAATGCAAAGTTCCTGGCCGAGGCCACGACCACAGGAAGTCTTGCCGTGCTAAAAGAGACGCATACGTCCCCGGATATCCTGCGTATCCGCGTGGCCTCGCGGGGGGGAACCACCGAAGCGGGCCTCAAGGTCTTGAGGGGAGACATTAAAAACCTCGATGCGGCGGTTTTGGCGGCAAAACAGCGCGCAGATGAGCTGTCTGTGCGTTAGTTCCAGGGATAGAGGAAGGAGCATCCATGGGCAGGATCGGCATCATCGGAGGAAGCGGGTTATATCGGATCGAGGGTCTGGCAAAGGTCAGGAGGATTTCAGTGACTACGCCGTTCGGCAGGCCGTCGGATGCGCTCACTGTCGGAACTCTGGCGGGTAAGGAGGTCGTATTCCTGCCCCGCCACGGCAGCGGCCATTTCATCAACCCCAGCGAGGTAAATTACCGCGCAAATATTTTTGCCATGAAGAAACTGGAGGTTGAGCGCATCATCTCCGTCACTGCATGCGGCAGCCTGCGCCAGGACCTCAAACCCCTGGAATTTGTCCTGCCTGACCAGTTCGTGGACAGGACAAATCAGGCCAGGAAAACGACCTTTTTCGAGAAAGGCATTGTGGCGCATATCAGTTTCGCCGATCCCCTCTGCGGGGAGTTACGCACCGTGCTCCATGAGAGTATACGGGCGCTCGGCATCCCCGTGCATTTCGGCGGCACCTATATCACGATCGAAGGCCCGGCGTTCTCCACGCGCGCGGAATCAAACCTCTACCGCAGCTGGGGCATGGATATCATCGGTATGACCAACATGTCCGAGGCGAAGCTGGCGCGCGAGGCCGAGATCTGTTACGCGACGCTTGCCGCAATCACGGACTATGACTGCTGGTATACCTCCAAGGAATCCGTGACCGTAGAGATGGTGATCAAGAACCTGCTGAAGAACGTGGATAATGCCAAGAAGGTCGTCAGGCAATGCGTCGCGGACATCCCGGCCGGGCGTTCATGCGCCTGCGGCTCAGCGCTGGCCGACGCCATTATCACCGACCGCGCCATGATCCCTGCAAAGATAAAGAAGGACCTGAAACCCATCATCGGAAAATACGTTAAATAAAAATGGATTACAAGAAAACGCTCAATCTACCGAAGACCGATTTTTCCATGAAGGCGGACCTGCCGCGCAGGGAGCCGGAGTTCCTCAGAAAATGGCAGGGGCTTGACCTCTACGGGCTGATCCGGGCGAAACCGCACCCGAACGGAAGGTATGTCCTGCATGACGGCCCGCCGTATGCCAACGGCAATATCCATATCGGCCATGCCCTGAACAAAACGCTCAAGGACATCATCGTCAAATACAGGACGATGTGCGGGCATGATTCGCCGTATGTGCCGGGATGGGACTGCCACGGCCTGCCCGTGGAGCACCAGCTGTTCAAGGAGCTCAAGATCAACAAGTACCAGATCGACCAGGCGGCATTCCGCAAGAAAGCGCATGACTATGCCATGAGGTATGTCGCCATTCAGCGGGAGGAATTCAAGCGCCTCGGCGTTTTCGGCGATTGGGACAATCCGTATCTGACCTTGAGCCATGACTATGAAGAAAGCATCGTCGGTTCGTTTTTGACCCTGCTGAAAAAAGGCTACATCTACCGGGGGTTAAAGCCCGTGAACTGGTGTTATCGGTGCGAGACTGCGTTGGCGGAGGCTGAGGTCGAATACGAGGACCATGCCTCGCCGTCTATTTTCGTTAAATTCAAATTGGAGAACGCTGCGCAGTTTCCGGGCGAGAGCTTTCTGGTCATCTGGACTACCACTCCCTGGACACTGGTCGCCAACGTAGCAGTGGCAGTGCATCCCGACTTCCTCTATTCCTATATAAAGACCGCCAGGGGCAACCTGATCATTGCCAATGTACGCCTGCCGGTCCTGGAGCGCATGGGCATTGAAAAATACGAGGTCATCCGCGAGGTCAAAGGAAAAGATCTTGAAGGGCTGACCTATGTTCACCCGTTCAATCTGCGTCAAGGCCGCGTCGTCACGGCCGACTATGTCTCCTCGGAAGAGGGGACGGGCCTGGTGCATACCGCGCCCGGCCACGGCGCCGATGATTTTCTGACCGGCGTCAAGCACAAGCTGGATGTGGTCATGCCTGTGGACGCAAAAGGCAACTTCGATGCTACCGCGCAGGAATTCAAAGGCCGGAACGTCTATGACGCAAACCCGCTTATCATCGAGAGGTTGAAGAGCGAGGGCGCGCTGTTGTTGACGGAGAATATCCGGCATTCGTACCCGCACTGCTGGCGTTGTAAAAACCCCATAATCTTCCGGGCGACCGAACAATGGTTCCTGAAGATCGACCATAACGGCTTGCGTGAAAAGCTGCTTCGGGAAATAAAAGATGCCGTCGCTTTTATCCCCGAGGCAGGCAGGGAACGCATTTCGGCCATGATACAACTGCGTCCCGATTGGTGTCTTTCACGGCAGCGGTACTGGGGCGTGCCCATCCCGTCAATCGTCTGTTCGAAGTGCAAAGAAGAACTCCTGGTGCCCGAGGTCATCGATGCTTTCAGGCAGTACGTTGCCGGCGAAGGCTCGGATTGCTGGTTCACCCGGCCGGTCACCGATTTCGTGCCCCGCGGTCTTCAGTGCCCGAAATGCAAGGGAAGCGATTTTTCCAAAGGCTCGGACATCCTTGATGTCTGGTTCGATTCGGG
>JAQTMD010000097.1 GCA_028714595.1 Candidatus Omnitrophota bacterium | reverse complement strand
CCTGATTATCACGCTCATCATCAGGCTCAAGATATACATCCGTATAATCGTCAAGAACGAGATCTACGACCACTTTCCGAGCATCAAGAACAAGATCGAGGAGTATGAACGCAGGATCCAGTATTTCAAGCTGCTTGCCGAAGACCTGGAGCGCCGCCTGAGGGAATTCGAACGCAGGGTCAAGCCATAGCTCCATGGAATACACCACGGCACGTCTTGGCAGGATATTCCTGCTAAAGTTCTCGGATAAGGATATCCTGGTCGATGAGCTGGAACGGTTCGCCCGCCGCCGGCACCTGAAAGCGGCGGTATTGCTTTTTCTGGGCGCGTTGCGCACGGGGAGCCTCGTTACCGGCCCGAAAAAGCCCCGTATCCCGCCTGAGCCCAACTGGAAGACGTTCAAAGACGGCTGGGAGGTGATGGGCGCGGGCACGGTTTTTTCCGGCACAAAAGGTCCGGCAGTACACATTCACGCTGCCATGGGTAAGAAGAATTCGGCATTAGTCGGCTGCGTGCGAAAAGAAACCAGCGTTTTTCTGGTCATCGAGGCGGTCGTTTTTGAACTCAAGGGCTGCCGGGCGGGCAAGTCCCTTGATCCTGCCACCGGCCTCAACCTTCTTAAGATCTATTCCGGTCATGCATAGATACACCCGGCCTCTGCTTTCCCTTATTCTGGTGATCCTCGCCGCCGTTTATTTCCTGGGGCGGCATTCCCTGATACAGCCGCTGCGTATGGTCCCTGTGTTCAGGTGGCAGGCCGGGCTGATACCCCGGCCGGCAGCAGTCTCTGCGGTCCCGGTGCCGGAGCGGCTCGGCGAGAAAATAACCTACGATGTGACCATGGGTGTCCTGCGGTTGGGAAGCGCCGAGTTCCATTACAAGGAACGCACCACGCTGGGCTCAAAACCGGCGGACCTGGTCACGTTCACCACGCGCCTTGCCCGGTTCCGGGATAGTGAGACGATTTTGAGCGATCCCCTGACTCATCTGCCGCTGCGGGTCGAGCGCGAAGTGGTTATCTGGCCCCGGACGGAACGCATAACCGAGGAATACGACCAGGAGAACTTTTTGCTCACCGTACGAAAGCGCTCCGGCAGCAGAGAGAGCATTGTAGACTTCAGGAAAGACGCCGTCATCCATAACGCGATCCTCCTGCCCTACGCCGTCAGGCGGGTGACCGGCTTTGAGCCCGGTTGGACGTTCACTGCGAACCTGCCGACACAGAAATTCACCATCCGGCTCCAGGGGGTCGAAGAGGTGAGAGTTCCTTCGGGCGTGTTCAACGCGTATCATTTTGTCAGCATCCCCGAGCGGTTCGAGATATGGATTTCTGCGGACGAACGCAGGATACCGCTCAAGATCAGAGGCACCGCGGGGCTGGGCTATATCCTGGCCATGCGCGGGTACGCCGAGGGCGGGGGGACCTGATTTCTCCGGCCGCGGCAAAAAGGCGGTTCCATGCAAAAGAAGTTCACCAAAGATCTGTCCAGGACGATCAAGGAGCTTAAGAAGAAGCGCAATGCCGTCATCCTCGTGCACAATTACCAGCTCCCCGAGGTCCAGGACATCGCGGATTTCCGCGGGGATTCCCTGGAGCTTTCCCGCGTCGCAGCCACAACGCCGGCAAAGGTGATCGTGTTCTGCGGCGTGCATTTCATGGCGGAGACCGCATCGATCCTGTCGCCAGACAAAAAAGTTATCATGCCGGATGTTCACGCCGCCTGTCCCATGGCGAACATGATCACCGCAGCCCAGCTGCGCACGCTCAGGAAAGAGCACCCCAGGGCAATCGTGGTCGGCTACGTGAACACCTCTGCCGAGGTCAAGGCAGAACTCGATGTCTGCTGCACCTCGACCAATGCCGTAGCCGTGGTCAACGCCTTTAAAGACGCCAAAGAGGTCATCTTTGTCCCGGACAAATACCTTGCGGATTATGTCTCCAGGAAAACCGGCAGGAAACTTATTTCCTGGGACGGTTTCTGCCCCACGCACATGCGCATCACCGCCGAGGACATCAAAAGGGAAAAGGAATTCCACCCCTTCGCAAAAGTGCTGGTGCATCCGGAATGCAGGCCTGACGTGGTGGCAATGGCAGATGCCGCGCTTTCCACCAGCCAGATGGCCAAGTTCGCCCAAAACGACCCGGCCAAGGAATTCATCATCGGCACCGAGGTGGGCATTATCTATCGCCTGAAGCAGGACAACCCCACCAAGGAGTTTTACGCCGCCTCGGAAGCGGCAGTGTGCCCGAATATGAAACGCACGACGCAGGAAAAAGTCGTCTGGTCCCTGGAAACGCTTAAGCAAGAGGTCCGCGTTTCCGATGATATCCGGCGCCGCGCCAAAAAGGCGATCGACCGGATGCTGGAAATTATCTAGGGTTCGAATACCGGTGGGCTCGATACCTGTCATATATGAAGACGACTGGCTGTTGATCGCGGAGAAACCTCCCGGGCTCTTGGTGGTACCTGCGCCCGGCACCGGCGGCCGCACGTTGACCGCTATTGTCAACGACGAGCTTAAAGACCGGACAGCGTCGTACCATCTGCATCCCTGCCACCGGCTCGACAGAGAGACCTCGGGCCTGGTGATGTTCGCCAAGGGCAAGGCCGCGCAGGAAAAATTCATGCAGCTTTTTAGCGACCGTTCGATCAAAAAGACGTATCAGGCGTTCGTGCACGGCAGGCTTGCGCATGCGCGGGGCCGGATAACAAGTCCGATCGAGAACAAACCCGCATTGACGGATTACCGGGTGGTCGCGCAAAAGGATGATTTTGCGGTCGTCGAGGTCATGCCGCAGACCGGCAGGACCAACCAGATCCGCATCCATTTCAAGGCCATCGGCCACCCGCTGGTGGGAGAGAGCAGGTTCGCGTTCCGTAAGGATTTTCGGCTGCGGGCAAAACGCCTCATGCTTCACGCGCACGCGCTCGAATTCACTCATCCTTTTACCGGCAAGCCGATGCGCGTGGAGTCCGGACCGGCCCGCGACATGCAAAGATTTTTAGAGGGACATCAGGCGTAAGCAAACACTATGCTCGCGTATATCGTCTTAGGCATCATCCAGGGGATCACCGAATTCTTTCCCGTCAGCAGCTCCGGCCACCTGCTGCTCGCGCACCGGCTTCTCGGCCTGAGCGGCCAGGAGATAGCCCTGACCGTCGTCCTGCACCTGGGGACGCTCCTGGCGGTGGTCGTGTTCTTTTTCAGGGATATCGTCAAAGCGGCGAGAGACGTCAAAATGACGGCGTATATCGTCCTGGTGACCGCGATCACCGGCGCTATCGCTTTCGCGGCCAGGGGATTCCTTGAATCCCTCTTCAGTTCCCTCGAAGTGATCATCGCAGCCTGGTTTGCCACGGGCATCCTGCTTTTTCTGACGAAGAGATCCATGGAGCACAAACGCCGGGCGCTCAGTCTTCTTGATTCTATCATCCTGGGCATCACGCAGGCGATCGCGATCATCCCGGGGGTGTCGCGCTCAGGCGTGACGATATCGACGCTGCTGTTCAGGAAGCTGGACGTAAGGACCGCATTCAGTTTCTCGTTCCTCGTTTCCATACCGGCGATACTGGGAGCGGCGGTCTTAGAAGCCCGGAAGGTCGGTTTTGCGCTGCAGGGCAATATGCCGAACCTTGCGGCCGGGTTTTTCGCAAGCCTTGTGGCGGGCCTGGCAAGCCTGTGGCTGCTGAAGCGGGTCCTTGCGAAAGCAAGATTCTATTGTTTCGGATTTTACTGTTTCGGCATTGCCGCGGTTACGCTGGCGCTCATCGTTTTTAAGGTCATCACTCCATAATCTGTCAGGGAGGCAACATGAGCATTCTGGTCCTGGGCACGGTGGCGCTGGATACCGTGCAGACGCCGTACGGTTTTCGGGAGAAAATGCTCGGCGGCTCCGCAGCGCATTTTTCCATGGCCGCCCGGCTTTTCACCCAGGTGCACCTCGTTGCCATCATCGGCAAAGATTTTCCGGCGCGGTACGTGGCCTTCCTCGAGGACAGGGGGATCGTGCTTGATTCGCTCATTCGTTCTCCCGGCAAGACCTTTCACTGGGAAGGGGCCTACGCAGGCGACATGAATTCTGCAAAGACCCGGAAGACCGAACTGGGCGTGCTTTTAGAGTTCTGCCCGCAGGTCGCCGGCCACCAGCGCAAGATCAAGAACGTTTTCCTTGCCAATGTCGACCCCGACCTGCAGGCCCGGGTTCTGGAGTGCATGCGCAAGCCGCGCCTGGTCGGTCTGGACAGCATGAACTACTGGATCCACAATAAACCGAAATCCCTGCTCAGACTTTTCAAAAAGGTGGACATCTTTGTCGCCAATGAACAGGAGGCCCGGGACCTGAGCGCCGAGCGCAACCTGCTCAAGGCCGCCAAATGGCTGCGCAAAAAAGGGCCGGCCATGGTGCTGATCAAGAAAGGCGAACACGGCGTCCTGTTCTATTGCGACAGGTTCGTTTTTTCGATCCCCGCATATCCGATTGACCGCGTGATCGACCCCACCGGCGCCGGCGATACCTTTGCCGGAGGGTTCATGGGATACCTGTCCACGCAAAAGAAACTTGACGGTATGGCGATCAAGCGTGCGCTCGCCTTTGGCACCATCGCGGCATCGTTTAATGTCGAGGCGTTCGGCATGGAACGCACGTCCCGGCTGTGCCTGGATGACGTCCGGCAACGCTTGGACGTTTTTCGCAGGATCGTCCTGTTTTAGTAAACCCGCGCTTACCCCCGGGATTATTTCCTGAGTACCGGGCAGCGGGGAAATCGAGGAGGAGCTATGCTTGAAGAGAAGATCATGAACGATTTCAAGGAGGCGATGAAGGCCAGGGATTCGGCAAAGGTCGCGACCGTGAGTTTCCTGCGCGCGGCGCTGAGTTACGCTGCGATCGAGAAGAACAAGAAGTCGCTGGATGACGCCGAATGCATCGCCGTGATCAGGAAGCTGATCAAACAGCACCAGGAGTCCATCACGCAGTTCACGGCAGGCGCACGGAAGGACCTCGCGGACAAAGAAGCCAGAGAAGTCGAATTCCTCAAGGCCTATCTGCCGCCGGAGATGCCCGAAGACCAGATTAAGTCGATCATCGACGAGGCGATCGCCGCGACCGGGGCCGCCGGCCCCAAGGACATGGGCAAGGTGATGAAGGAGGTCGCGGCCAAAACCGCGGGCCGGGCGGACGGGAAAACGGTAAGTGACATGGTCAAGGCGAAGCTGTCTCCGCCAAAAGTCTGATTTCTCTTGCTTTTTCAGGCAGGAGTATTACAATAATTTCTTAAGAAAGGAGGGTGTACAAACGAAATGAGAAACATTCTTGTCATACTTCTTGCTGTAGCTTTAGGCGTCTCTTTGATGAGCTGTTCCAAGAAAGAGAAGACGCTGGAGGAGATGCAGCAGCCGATGTCCCCGGAAGACTTGAACAGGCTCAAGACCGAGACGCAGGGACAGCCTGCAGGCGAGGCGACCGTGGTTTCCACCACCGAGCAGCCGGTTGCCGAGCAGTTGCCCCCTTCAGGGCCCTTTGCGCCGACCGCCAAGGACATCCAGACTGCACTCAAGAATGCCGGTTACTACACAGGCTCGATTGACGGCAAGATCGGACCCAAGAGCACTGCGGCTATCGAGTCCTTCCAGAAAGACAACGGCCTTACCGTTGACGGCAAGGTGGGACCGAAGACTTGGACGGTGTTGAGCAGGTTTTTGACCGCCAGCCCCGTAAGTTCCGGTTCCGGCGATTAATCCGTCGTACCTGTATGGTCTTGAAAAGTCGCCGGTTATGTGGTATACTTTAAAAGGCCGATAAAGGCAAACTCCGAGAAATCGGGGGACGTTCCGGCTGCATATTACTCGCATGAGGATGGGGCCGGGACCTCGACTGCGGCGCCCTTCGGGGCGTGCTGTTGCGGGGCAAAGCCACAGACCTGTGTCGTGTGCCGTCAATACCGGGTTTCGCCGCGCCGGTGAGCGCGGGTAATCCTGCGGTGGTGCGCGATAAGGTGGCTGGGTTACCGGATAAAGGCGACTCCTACCTTTATCGGCTTTTTTCAATCCAGAATCCCAACAGAAATGTTGGGATTTTCTGTTTTAGATGGTATAATAATGCCCATGATTGAATTCCCGCGCGAATTTCTCTGGGGCGCTTCAACCTCCGCATACCAGGTCGAAGGCGGC
>JAQTMD010000096.1 GCA_028714595.1 Candidatus Omnitrophota bacterium | reverse complement strand
TCTTGCTCAGCGCCGCGTAGAGTGTGGTGGTCTTGCCGCTTCCGGTCGGGCCGGTGACGAAGACGATGCCGTGGGGTTTGGCGATCAGGCGCTCGAATATATCCAGGTCCTGCCGGGAAAGCCCGAGCTTGCCGAGATCAAAGAGCATCTGCGTGGGAAGGATCCTGATCACCACGCTTTCGCCGAAGGGCGTGGGAATGGTCGAGATGCGCAGGTCCAGTACCTGCTCGGCGACCTTGACCACTGCCCTGCCGTCCTGCGGCAGCCTGCGCTCCACGATGTTGAGGTTCGACATAATCTTGATGCGTGAAATGATGGAATTGATGAAATTGCGTATCTCCGGCGGCACGGGCTCTTCATAGAGGATGCCGTCGACCCGGTACCGGAGGCTGACCCTGTTACGGTAGGGCTCGATGTGGATGTCGGTGGCGCGCTTGCGGTACGCCTCGAGGATTATCTGGTTCACCAGCTTGATGATGGAGGCGTCGCCGGCCAGCTTTTCGATGTCTTCGACCCGCTCCTGCTCGCCGCCGGCGCCTTCCTGCGCCGGCACGCTCGAGGCCAGTTTCTCCACGGTCTGCGTGGTCACGTTGTAATATTTGTTCATTCCCTCCGCCAGGTCCTGCCCGGGCACGAGGCACACCTCGAGGTCAAAGCCCAGCTGGGTGCGTATCTCATCCTGTGTTTTGGTGTCCAGGGGATACGAAACGGCGATGGTGAGGGTGCGGTCGGACAACCGTAACGGGAGGAACTTATAGTAATTGACGATCTTCTGCGGGACTTTCTCGATAACCGCCTTTTCCACCAGGGTGACCCTCAGGTCGATGATCGGGACCTTGAGCTCTTCCGACAGGACCGCCAGGATCTCTTTTTCCTGGACCGCCCTGGTTTTTACGAGATACGCTCCCAGACCCGCCGCGTTCGCCTGCGCTTCGGCAGCAAGCCTGGCGAGCGCGTCCCGGGAAAGCAGCCCCCGCTTGATTAAACCGTTGGAAAGCAAGGTGTCGATGCGTGTCATAGCGTACCTGACCCGTGTCCGTCGAAGTTTACTGCTGCTCGGGACCGGACTTGCGCCTGAGCAGGTCCTTGATGCTCTGGCTGATGTGCTGTTTATACTCCTTGACCACTTCGTTCATGGAACTGTCCGAGGCCAGGACGAGGACCAGCGATTTCGGCTGGGACTCCTCTTCCAGTTTCGCCAGCGCCACCGCGTCCAGGGGGTTGACGATCGCCACGGTGACCGTCTGCTCGTCTTCGGTTATCGGGAAGCACTTATGGTCCACTAACAGCGACGAGGAAAATTTGCGCGCCAGGTTCCAGTTCAGGTCGTCTCTGCCGACATCCACCACCCGAAGGTCGAACTGGGCGCCCAGGGCCTCTGTTACCTGCGCCTCGCTGATCAGCCCTTTGTCGACCAGGATCATGCCCAGGAACTTTCCGCTTATCTTCTGGTCGCGCAACGCGTCAAGGACCTGCGCCTCGGTGATAAAGCCTTTTTCGATCAGTATCTCCCCGATCCGCTTGGACGACTTCTCCATTGTCCACCCCCTCTTATTCCTGCGCTTTCCCTGAGACTCCGTCAGGCGGCTTGCGCTTGAGGAGCCGCTGGATGCTCTGGCTGATGTACTGCCGGTAGTTCTGGACCAGCTGGTTCAGGTCTTCTTCGTACGCAAGGACCAGGTCGATCCTGCGCGGCGAGGCCTCCTCTTCCATCTTGCTGATGGCGACGGCGTTCAAGGGATTGAAGACCGCGACGGTCACCGAGAACTCGTCTTCTCTGAGCGGAAAACATTTATGGTCGATGACCAGCGACGTGGAGAACTTGCGGGCGAGCTCCATGTCGATGTGCTCCTGTTTGAGGTCGACGACCGGTATGCCGAACTGGTCCGCGAGGGCGTTGGTCAGTTCCCTGTCCGTGATGAGGCCCTTTTCCTTCAGTATCGATCCCAGGAACTTGGCGCTGACCTTCTGTTCGGTCAGCGCGTCCAGGAGCTGGGCCTCGGTGATAAAGCCTTTTTCGACCAGTATCTCCCCGATGCGTTTGGCGGATTTTGCCATACTCGTCTCCCTTACGGCGCTGTCCCGATCATGTAAAAATCGCCCTCCGGCCTGCGGTCATAGTGTCCGGCGATGATCTTCTCGCAGCCTTCGACGGCCTGATGTACCGTCACGTACTCGCCGTGTTTTCCGGTGTACGCCTCGGCCACGAAGAACGGCTGCGTCAGGAAGTTCTGCAGTTTTCTGGCGCGCTCATAGATGATGCGGTCGGACGCGGAAAGCTCGTCGATGCCGATGACCATGACGATGCGGCGGAGTTCCTCGTACCGCTGCAGTACCCTGATGACGTCCTGCGAGACCGCGTAGTGCGCCTTTCCCACTATGTCGGGATCAAGGTTTGCGCTCGACGATAACAGCGGGTCGATGGCCGGATACAGGCCCAGCTGGATGCGCTGGCGCGATAATACCATGATCGAATCAAGAAAGCTGAAAATAGTGACGACCGCAGGGTCGGTCAAGTCGTCCGCGGGTATGTAGACCGCCTCGACGGAGGTGATGGACGAGCCGGTCTCGCGCGACGAACGGATCCGCTCGTGGAACTCGCTGGCCTCGGAGATGAGCGTGGGCTGGTAGCCTGTTTCCGACGGAAGCCTGCCCAGGAGGCTGGATATCTCGGCCCCCGCCTGCAGGAACCTGAAGATGTTGTCCACGAACAACAGGACGTCCTGTTTCTTGCGCTGGATGGACTCTGCCAGCGTGACGCCGGAGAATGCCACGCCGAAGCGCGCCCCCGGCGGCTCGTTCATCTGGCCGAAGATGAGCACGGTCTTGGATAAAATCTCCCTGCGGGCAAGCTCGAAATAGAGCTCGTTGCCCTCGCGCATGCGCTCGCCCGCTCCCACGAACACGCAGGCGCCGGAATGCTTCTTGACGATATTGTGGATGACTTCCAGGGTCAGGATGCTTTTGCCGAGCGCCGCCCCGCCCAGGATCCCGTTCTTTGAACCTTTGACCAGGGGAAAAAGCAGGTCGATGATCTTGATGCCGGTCTCAAGGACCTCGAACTTTTCCGATTTCATTTTGGAAGAAAGCCGCTGCGTCAGCCGCTGCGAGCGGATGGGAAGGCGTTCGCCGGGGGGAAGCTCCCCCTTCTGGTCGATGGCCTCGCCCCAGATGTTGATGATGCGGCCGTAGATACTGTCGCCGGCAGGTATGCGGATGGTCTCGCCGGTGCGCTCGACGGCCGCGTGGCGCTGCAGGTTAAAGGTGGAATTGATGGCGATGCAGCGGGCGATATTGCCCTGCAGGTGCTCCGCCACTTCCAGGACCACGCGCTTTCCGTCGACCGTCACGGTGTTGATGTTCTCGAAGATCGCGGGCATCTGGTCCTCGGTATCGAACTTCACGTCCACGACCGGGCCCTGGACCGAGATCACGTATCCGTTTTTCATATTGGCGTCGACCATAGTAGCCTGTAGCTGGTATGCTGTAGCTTGCAGGTAGCAGGTTGACGACCTGCAAGCTGTAACCTGCGACCTATTTAAACGCGAGCCGCGCCGCAAACAGCTCGCGCATGTTCTTGTCGATCAGTTCATGGCGCTGGCGGAAATACTGGAGCCTCAGCTCCTTATTGAGCTGCTCGACCTTGGTCTTGGATGACTCCAGGTGCGTAAAGCGCGCGGACAATTCCGCGAGGCGCGACAGGCCGAAGATCTGGTAGAACTTCTGCCCCAGATACAGGTACATCCAGTACTCCAGGATGTCGCCGAGGTCCGATTCCGCGATGATATCGAGTTTTCCGGCGACGGCAGTCTGCTGTCTGAACTGCTCCGGGGTCGAGAAGGGGAAAAGCTGCAGGGTCTTGACGTGCTGCGAAACGATCGACGTCGAAAAAGGGTATACGATCTTCAGGTCCCCCAGCTTGCCCGCCAGTTCCTCCTGCAGGATAAAGTTACGCAGTTCCTGCGCCTGCGCAAAGCGCGTCTCGTCCTTGACTCCCTTGAAGACCACGAACGACAGGTCGGACTCCCGGGCGTAAAGCTGGCCGCGCTCGCCGATGATGATCAGCTTTGCCCTGGTCTTTTCCGCCTCCTTGATCGCCTGGGACATGACCCCCATGTTCAGGCCCCCGAGGAGGCCGGCGTCGGATGTAAGCGCGATCACCCCGGTCTGCCTGCCCTCGGTAACCAGCAGCGGATGGACGAGGTTGCTGACGGACATGAGGCCGAATATCTCGTTGAGGGCGCTGAAGACGTCATCGAAGGTCTTGATCTTTTTTTCCAGGATCTTATACTGCGCGATGGCGATCTCTTTCAGGACCTCGACGAGGTTGTAGAGGTTCAGATTGAACTCCATGTCCTTTTTGATCTGGGACAGAAGCCTCATGCGTTACACCTGCGCGAAGTAATGGTTCAACGCCTCGTAGAGCATCTCGATGGAGGTATCGTTCAAGATCTGCGTGGTGCGGATCTCCTTGAAGAGATCCGGGAATTCGCGCTCGACCAGCGGCACGAACTCGTCCTTGAATTTTTTGACGTCGTTCGTCGACAAGGTGTCCAGCAGACCCATGCTCAGGGCGAACAGATACATGATCTCCGCCTCCATGGACATGGGTTTGTTCTTATCCTGGATCAAGAGCTGCGTGATGGCCTGGCCGCGCTTCATGCGGTCTTCCGCCTCGCGGGAAAGGCCGGTGGTGCGCAGCTGCGTCATCTGCAGCAGCTCCTGGTACTGGATGTACTCGAGGCGCAGCTGCGAACTCAAGGCCTTCATCGCCGGCCACTGCGCCTTGTTGCCGATACGCGAGACCGAGAGTCCGAAATCGATGGCGGGCCTGATGCCTTTGTTGAAGAGCGCCGTCGAAAAGTAGATCTGTCCGTCGGTCATGGAGATGAGGTTCGAGGATATATAGCCGGTGACGTCGCCCTGCAGGATCTCGACGATGGGGAAGAACGTCATCGAACCGCCGCCGAGCTCCTCTTTCAGGTATCCGGCGCGTTCCATCATCTGCGAATGCACGTAAAAGATATCGCCGGGGTATGCCTCGCGGCCCGGCGCACGCTCGATCAGGAGCGATATCTGCCGGTATACCCAGGCATGCTTGGTCAGGTCGTCAAAGACCACGAAGACGTCCTTGCCCTTGTTCATGAAATATTCGCCCAGCATCGTCGCCGTATACGGGGCAAGGTACTGCTCGCCCATGGACGCCGAGGCAACGCCTGAAACCACGATGGTATACGGCAGGACGCCGCGCTCCTGGAAAAGATTCAGGACTTTCTGCAGGCTGGACAGCGGTTTGCCGATACAGCAGTACACGCAGACGACATCGAGGTTCGCCTGGTTCAGGATCACATCGACCGCGACCGTGGTCTTGCCGGTGAGCCGGTCGCCGATCAGAAGCTGGCGCTGTCCCTTGGCGATCGGGATAACCGCATCCAAAAGGATCGTCCCGGTCTCCAGCGTCTCTTTGACCGGGACGCGGTCCATGACGCCGGGCGCCTCGCGGAACACGGGGTAATTGTCCTGCGACGGGATAGGACCGAGGCCGTCCACCGGCTCGCAGAGGCCGTTGACGATCCTGCCCCGGAAGCCTTCTCCGACGGGAAGCGACAGGAACTCGCCGCTTGAGAGCACGCGCTCGCCGATATGCAGCGTGCCCTTGGTATTCAAGACCAGGACATGCACCTCGTTTTCATTGAAACCGAACACCATTCCCCTGCCGCCGGACTCGAAATCCACGATCTGGCCGTTGATGCACGACGGCATGCCCTTGACGCGCACGATACACTCGCGCACCGACATGATGCTGCCGATCTCGTGTATCTGGAACCTTGCGGCCTCAAGGCCGTTAGCCGGACTGCTTGGATTTGGCACGCGCTTGCTCCTGGATCGCGAACTTCAGACTCCCGTCAAGAACGAGGCTGCCGATGGAGACGACGAGTCCCGCGATTACGCCCGGTTCGATCTGCTCGGTCAGCTTCGTATCAAAACCCAGTTTCTCTTTTAATTTTGCCTTCAGCTCGGTACGCTCTTTGTCGGACAGCTCAAACGCGGACTTTGCCTGCACCTCGGTCGCCCCCTGGGGGATGCGCAGACGGTCCAGGGCCTCAAAGCCGTTGGCGATGACGTCCCTGACCCAGCGCTGGTGCACCTCTTTACGGAATTCTTCGGGAAGCGCCG
>JAQTMD010000095.1 GCA_028714595.1 Candidatus Omnitrophota bacterium | reverse complement strand
GCGGAGAAGGATAATAGGTGGTGATGGTCAGAGTGTCAATGCTGTCCGCCTGGGCGCAGGCAGGAGTTACTACGGATATCGTCGAAGGAAATATCACTGCTGCCGCGAAAAACAACACTGTCACTCTCATCTGCTTCCTCATTCTTTCACGCAGTACCGGACAACCTGGCCGACCGTGACCGGATGGATGTAGTGCGCCGGGGCGCCGTTGTAGCTTGCGTTATTGCTGTCCCAGGCGCATCTGTCCCATGCCTGGAGGCCGGACGGAGGTACATCGCTGCCGGGGCAGGTGATATCGGTCGCTATCGCTTCCTTGCCGATATCCGTCCATCCCGTTGGGCAATCCGCAGGTTTGCAGCAATTATCCGTGGCCATATTGCACTGGTTGCCCCACCCCTTATCCGCTCCGGTGGTGGCATCGCTCGCCCACGGGCAGCTCCGCACTATGACCGTGCCCGCTGTTGCGCCGCCGGCCAGCGCCAGCCATTGGGTGCCGTTGTAATAGCGGAATCCCTCGACCGTGGCATTTTTCACATACGCCAGCTGGCCTGCCGCCGGGCCGGGAATAGTGCTTGAACTTAAGTCCGGCAGCGGCTTGTATTTTACACTGCGGCGGATCTCCAGGTCCCGAAAAGCCCCGTAGGGAGAAGGATAATACATGGTGATGGTAACGACGTCGGTGCTGTCCGTCTGGGCGCAGGCAAAAGTTACTACGGATATCGTCGACAGGAATATCACTGCTGCCGCGAAAAACAACACTGTCACTCTCATCTGCTTCCTCATTCTTTCACGCAGTACCGGACAACCCGGCCGATCGCTGCGGGATGGCCGGTACCGGTACTATTCCAGTAGCAGGATTCGCCCCAGTGGCGGCAGCCGGCCTTGGTTAAAACTGCTTCCTTGCCGATATCCGTCCATCCCGCAGGGCAATCCGGAGGTACGCAGCAATTATCCGTGGCCATATTGCACTGGTTGCCCCACCCCGAGTTGACCCCGCTTCTATAATCGCTTCCCCACGGGCAGGAACGGGTGATCACCATCCCGCCTTCTCCTCCTCCGCCGCCGAACAGAGTTTGCCAGACTGTCCCGTTGTAATAATAAAAACCCTGGGCCGAGGAATTGTTGACATACACCACCTGGCCTTCCTTCGGATCGGTAATCACGCTTACGTCGCTGTGCGGCATATATTTCGTGCTGCGGTGGATCTTCAGATCCCGGTACACCCCGTACGGCGCGGGATAATAGGTGGCGATGCTGAAGGATTCGGTATAGTTCGTCTGGGCATACGCCGAAGGAACGGGAAGAAAAATAAAGATCCACAACCAGGCAAATCTCAATTTTACTCTCAGGGCATCATGATAAAAAAAGGCCGCAAAAAGAACAAAGGATGAACGATCCTGTTTTCTCTTTGCGGCCATAGTGCCTCCGGTACTCACGACTGCGTCGTGTAGTCCTGGTCAAAGCTCTGGTTACGGCCCGGCTTCATCATTTTTAGATCGGGGACGATGAGAAAGCTAGTCCGCGCCCTCGCCGTCGTGGACCACTCCTTTGCCTTCCGTGCGCTTGCGCACGATCACCCTCTTGAGGGGCACGAACTTGTCCACCAGCTCCTTGTTATTTACCGCGCCGAGCTGCTTGAAGAGAAACTCGAATTTCAGCTCTATCTCGGTGGCAATGGCGTCGCGCACTTCCGGGGCAAGCGACATGATGTCTTTCTTGAACGGCCCCAGCGCTTTCTTGCGCGCGCTGTAAAAGAACTGCTCGTCGGTCTGGCCTTCTTTGCGCTCTGCGGCTGCGTTGACCTTCAGCCATTCGTACATCTTGTTTTTAAGCTCGGCCGGGAAATGCTTGGAGTCGTACACCATGTTCTGGAAATTGGTGGCCAGGTGCACTTCCGCGGTCTCGGTCTCCGGGAACTTGTGGAATGCCTCATCCGGCAGGGTCGAGGCTCCGTGCTGCACTGCGCCTGCCATGCCGTATTCCTTGCGCGCGATGTCGGAGATGGTGCGCAGCGCCTCGAAATCGAGTTTGACCTGGGCGATGGTGCCGTCGGGCAATACCACGCCGCCGTGCGAGGTGCCGGTCTGGATGCTGATCTTTGAAATGCCCGTCAGCCCTTTGCGCAAGGTCCCCGCAAACCCCGCCATGAACGCGCGCAGGTCGTCGGGAGTCGAATTCTTGTGACCCACCTCGCCGATCTCTCCGCCCACCGAGACCGTGATGCCGCGCGGCTGTATCTGGCGGATGTAGTGCGTCAGCTTCGCACAGACCAGGTAATTGTTGAACTGCTGCTTTTTGAGGTCGGTCTTTGCAAGGTCAACCAGCGTCGAAGAATCGATGTCTATGTTGTAGAAATGGTGCTCCATGGCGTCGGCGATAAGCGCCTTTAACCCGTCGAGTTCCTTTGCCGGATCCTCGGCGTACTTCTTGGCGTTTGCCTGGAAGTGGTCGCCCTGGATGAACACCGGGCCGGTGTACCCTTCCTTGATGGCCGCAGCCAGGATCACCGCCGAATACTCCACCGGGGGCTGGGCAGTATAGCCCATCTCGGATTTCGCTATCTCGAAGACGAACGCCGCGGCATTGTTGCGTTTGGCGACGCGGAACACCGCCTTTGCCAGGTCATAAGTCATGACGCGCAGGTTCATGGCCGGCACCGTAAAACCCTTGAATTCTTCCTTGCCGCGCGCGATGTAAAGCCCGTGGATACTGGACGGATAAATGCCTTTTTTGTACGCCGCGTCCAGGATCTTCTTGGCAAGTTCCTTCTTTACGTTTATGTCGTCGCTGTTGACAAGATCGCGCGCGACCTTGTCCATATCCGTAGGCCTTCTGCCCATCGTATTCCTCCCTTAGGTTAATTTTTTGACTAATTGATAGAATGAATCCGTTTCCACTTCTTTCTTCGAGACTGCCGCCTCAAGATCGACCACATTTATTTTTCCCGAGACGATCCCCACGGCCTTGGACGTCTCCCCCTTCATCAGAAGGTCCACTGCCTGGCTGCCCAGCACCGTGGCAAGGTTGCGGTCGCGGGCAGTCGGAGAGCCGCCGCGTTGTATGTGACCCAGCACTGCCACGCGCGTCTCTAAGCTCGTTATCTCGGTGATCTGCCTGGCGACATCCCCTGCGCTGCCGGCGCCTTCGGCCACCACCACGATCCAGCTTATCTTGCCGCGCAAATTGCCTTCCACCATGTCGTGGCAAATCCTTGTGATATCCTGACGGCGCTCCGGGATAAGGATGTCTTCGGCGCCCCCGGCAAGCCCCACCTGCATGGCAATGAACCCCGAATCCCTGCCCATGACTTCCACGACAAATATCCGTTCCATGGAAGTCACGGTATCCCTGATCTTGTCTATCGCATCCAGCGCAGTGTTTACCGCGGTGTCTGCGCCGATGGTCGCGTCGGTCCCGTTTATGTCATTATCGATGGTGCCCGGCACGCCGATGCAGGGAACATTCCATTTTTTGGAGAGCGCGATCCCGCCGCGGTAGGTGCCGTTGCCGCCGATAAGCACCAGGCCGTCGATGCCGTACTTTTTAATGATATCCACCGCGCGCTTCTGAGCCTCTTCTTCCAGGAATTCCGGGCAGCGCGCCGTTTTTAAAATTGTGCCGCCGCGGGAGATGATATTGGAGACCGAGCGATGGTCAAAAACCTTGAGCTCCTCGTTCAGAAGCCCGGCAAAACCGCGGAAGATGCCCATCACTTCCAGGTTGGCGGAAAGCGAAGTACGCACCACCGCGCGGATAGCCGCGTTCATGCCCGGCGCATCGCCTCCCGACGTCAGTACCCCTACCCGTTTAAACGACATATCCCCTGCTTAGGGACGGTTCTCAGCCCCGGTTAAAAGTGTCCCTACCTTTATAATCCTTCGACCTGCATGTCCCGCGGATGTTCCACCGTGAAACCGTAAGTGGCTTCCTGCTTTTGCCGCGGGTCAAGCTCCAGTTCCCACAGCCAGATGCCTTTACGATCCTTCCAGTTCTCCTCTTTGGGCTTCGGCGCCACGGTGTTTATCTTCACCTTGATGCGGTCGTCTTCAGAGACCGGCGACGCCTCAAAGAGCTTCACCTTTACCTTGCGGGACTTGTAATTCTCCACCGTCAGTTTATATTTGAAATCCGTCTTCCTGTTCGGCGACGGGATATTCCCGATGATGGTCTGATCCACCTTTTTCTCGACCATTTCGCGTTTGACCTTTACGTTCTCATCCACCCCGAGGTAAAGGTCGAATTCCTCACCCGGCCCGATGTTGCCGAGGCTTGAGGTGCCCACAAAATCGCCTTGAAGGAAAATATTGACCCTGCCGCCCAAAAGCTGCAGGTCTTTGGCATTGGTCACCCTGCTGCCCAAAAAGGCGTTCGGCACTGCGCGGGGGAACGTGGAATACTCGAAACTGGCCTTGAGCGTCTGCGTGGATACCGGCAGCTTGTTGTCCTGTCCGTCGGATTTGATCGAGGCCTTGCGCGGGATGGTATAGACAACGGCTACCCCTTTTTCCTGTACCGTGGCAAACTGTTCTTCAGGAACAGCTCCTGCAGCCGGCGCCGTCATCTCGTCTTTCTCGAACGCCGCATACTGCATTTTTGCCTCGCGCATCATTCCCAAGCCTTTGGCCCGCTCTGCAAAGACCTGCAGCGGCCGCAGGATCCACGGCGCCACATACGGCATGTTCCCGCCCACCGACGGCCGGGCAGTGGAAAGCGCAACGTCCACATCCTGCCAGTCGTCGCCGGTCGTCTGGCGCAGGATCGCATACGATACCAGCTCTACTTCCGACTTTTCGAAATCAGCCCGCGCATCATACACCGGATGCCAGGACGCGCCTCCTGCGAGGTACGAAAGGCTCACGCCGCATACGACGGGCTTTTGCGCGTCCACCTCCACCACGATGGAGCGTTTCATCTTCTGGGACGGACCTTCTATCCTGTTCAGCTCCCGGCGCAGCACGTCGAGCTTTTCCGCGTTCTCGCGCGACTTAAGGTCCGACTCCATCATCCCCGAGTAATTTTCCCGCAGCCGGGCGTCGAGGAACTTGAACGTACCGTCCAGTTCGGCCGGGCTGGGAACCTTCGTTATCAAATCCTTGGGCAGCTGCCCCTGGGAAAAGAACCGCAATGAATCCAGGAAACTTTTTTCATCGGCCAGCACGCGCCTGACGTCCTGCTCGCGCCTCAACTGGTCTTCTAATTGCCTGATCTGGTCCTTAAGCTTCTGCACTTCTTGCGCCGGGACCAGCTCCAGGTATTCCTGTTTAAGTTTGGCGCCCAGCAGTTTTACGCCGGGGGCGTCTCCTAAAGAGACTTTCAGGGAATTCTCGTCCACCGCCGGGATGATATCTGCGAATACCACGTTGGTACGGCCGGCTGCGAGCTTGGCTTCCGCGATTCGCGTGACCATGCAGGAATCGGGAAAGACCATCACCGACGATATCTTGGAATCGACCGTTGCTTCCGCAGCGAAAGCCTGCGTACAAGGCAAAGCAAGGAATACGACCAAACTTATCAGGACAGCATTTCTCACCCCCACCTCCTTTTTCAGGTCCCCATCTCCCAGCTCGACAAATACTTCTCCTGCTCCTTCGTCAATCGGTCTATAGTCACGCCCATGGACTTCAGTTTCAGGCGGGCGATCTCGTTATCGATGGGATCAGGTACCTTGTACACCTGGTTTTCGAGTTCGCGGTGGTGAGATTTCATGTACTCCACTCCCAGCGCCTGGTTGCAGAACGACATGTCCATGACCTGCGCCGGATGGCCTTCTGCCGCCGCCAGGTTGATCAGCCTTCCTTCGCCGAGCAGATACACCTTGGTGCCGCTTCGTAACGTATATTCCACCGTAAAATCGCGGATGGTCTTTTTTGATTTTGCCAGTTTCTCCAGCGCAGGTATCTGGATCTCGGCGTTGAAATGGCCGGAATTGCAGACGATTGAGCCCGTCTTCATGAGGCTGAAATGCTCTCTGCGGATGACGTTGAGATCGCCGGTGACCGTGACGAATATGTCGCCGATCCCGGCAGCCTCTTTGATGGTCATGACGCGGTAGCCGTCCATCACCGCTTCCAGCGCCCGCAGCGGCGATACCTCCACGATGATGACATTGGCCCCCAACCCTTGAGCCCTCATGGCAACGCCGTGTCCGCACCAGCCGTAGCCGCAGACCACGAAATTCGAGCCGGCGATCAGCTTGT
>JAQTMD010000094.1 GCA_028714595.1 Candidatus Omnitrophota bacterium | reverse complement strand
GCCCTTGCTCCGGCAAGACGCAAGACCAGGTCGCCGGTGCTCAAGCAGCAGGCGATACGCAAGATAAGCGGCTCGTGGCTGGCGCTGCGGCGCGTGCTCTTCAGCATGGATGACCGTTCGCAGCAGGACGTCAAATTCTACTGCGTGGTCACGGCGGATATCGCAAGCGGCTTTGAGATCTTCCAGCTGGCATACTCCCGCGACCTGGTAAAGATGTCGTTTTCCATGGTGCAGGTCCCGGAATTCCAGCACCGCATCGTCACGGAGTATCTGCCCGTGCCGCAGGCGCGCGGCGACCGCCAGGGAAAACACCTGAAGATGAAAGACTTCGCGTTCCGTGAGTTTATCGTGCTGCAGGTGGCTAACCGGGTGGAGTCGCGGTTCAAGGGGGAGAACAACAATCTGGACCATTCTCCTATCGAAGGGATGACCGACGTGGAGATCGACCGGGATGTTGCGAGGATCGCTCTGGAGACGCTGCGCATCTACGACTACAAAGACGTCACGTCGCTGGAGACGAATAATCTGCTTACCCGCTCAAAGGCGCTGTTCGACGAGTCGGATATCGCCAAGAGGTTCAGGCGCTGACCAGGACTTTCCTTCCGGAAACTTTGAGTTTTCCTTCCAGAACTAATCGGATCGCCTCAGGATAAAGTTTGTGCTCGAGTTTGTGGATCTTCGCCTCAAGGGATTCAGGCGTATCTCGCCGGTCGATCTTGATTGCCCGCTGGAGGATGATGGGGCCGTGGTCCATTTTCTCGTCCACGAAGTGCACGGTGACGCCGGTGACCTTGGCGCCGTAGTCAAAGGCGTCCCGGATGGCGTGGCTGCCTTTAAAGGAAGGTAAAAGGGCAGGGTGGATATTGAGGATCTTTCCCCGGTATGCGCAGACCAGCTCAGAACCGAGCATGCGCATAAAGCCGGCAAGCACGATAAGGTCAATAGAGTTTTCCTTGAGCGCTTCCCCGATCTTCGCTTCAAAGCTTTTTTTGTCGGGAAAATCATCGCGCTTGATGAGCGCTACTTTGATGCCGGCGCGTTTTGCCTTAGCGATCGCCCCGGCCTTTGGCTGGTCGCAGACTAACAAAGCCAGATTCGCTTTGATCTTGCCAGATTTAACCTGCCTGATTATCGCCGCGAGATTACTTCCCTTTCCTGATGCGAATACCGCGATGTTCATGCGATAACCTTTCGTAGGGGACAGTTCCTAATCTTAGTGAGAACCGTCCCTGATGCATTTTGCAGGGCAGACCTTGACGCATGCCTTACAGGACGTACATTTATTATAATCTATGACCGCCAGGTTGTCCATAACATGGATGGCATCGAATTTGCAGGCCTTTTCGCAAAGCTTGCAGGCAATGCAGCCCACCGGGCAGACAGCCTTGGTGTCCCGGCCGGTATCATGCGAGCTGCAGGCGATTGATACAGTGTTCTTGACGGGGATAAGAGAAAACAGTTTTTTCGGGCAGGCCGTCACGCATTTGTTGCAGGCCTTGCATTTTTGGGCGTCCACCATTGGCAGACCCTCCGGGCCCATCTTCAGGGCTCCGAACGGGCAGATTTTGACGCAGGTCCCGAAACCGATGCAGCCAAAGGAGCATTCTTTTGGCCCGCCCATTTGCAGGTTTGCCGCAACGCAATCGCGCAATCCCTTGTAGACGAATTTGTCCTTTACTTTTTTGCCGCCGTTACAGGCAAGCACAGCAACCCGCTTTTCACTTTTCTTGAGGCTCCTGCCCATGACTTCGGCGATTGCTTCTTTTGTTTCATCAGAAGCAACGCGGCAGCTGTCGATCGCGGCCTTTCCTGCCAGGATCTGCTCGGCAAAGCCGAAACAGCCCGCTCCGCCGCAGGCGCCGCAGTTTGCCCCGGGCAGTAGGCCGTGGATCTTCTCTAACCGGGGATCGATATCAACATGGAAGAACTTGGAGGCAATGGCAAGCCCCACGCCGAAGATAAGGCCTAAAGCGCCGAGGGTCAGGACGGGAATGATGATTTCCATGGTTTTCTAGAACCTGAATCCGTTAAAGCCCATGAACGCCAGGCTCATGATGGAAGCGATGATAAAACCCAGCGGAAAATCTTTTAACGGCTTGGGCACGTTGCAGGTCTCAAGGCGCTCTCTGATGGCGGACATAAGGAGCATGGCCAGCATATATCCCGCGCCGACACAGATGCCCTGGAACGTCGAATAGACAAAGCCGTATGGTACGGTCTTACCTTGTACAAAGAACATGTCTGAGTTTAAGACAGCCACGCCCAGCACCGCGCAGTTCACCGTGATCAGCGGCAAATAGATGCCAAAGAAGCGGTACATCGCCGGAGCGATCTTGCGGATGACCATTTCCACGAACTGCACAAAGGTGGCGATGACCAGGATGAACGAAATGGTGCGCAGGTAAGTCATGTTGAACGGGATAAGCAGGAAACGGTAGATGAGCCAGGTGATGATAGAAGACATGGTGGTCACGAACATCACAGCCAGGCTCATGGCGAACGCGGGTTTGGTCTGTTTGGAGATGGCGATGAAGGAGCAGAGGCCGAGAAAACGCGAGAGGATGACGTTGTTGATGAATACCGCGGAGATGAATATGGCTAAGAATTGTCCCGGGTCCATTATTTGCGTCCCTTTATGAGGTTGAAGAATCCGAGCAGGAGCGCGATGACCAGCAGCGCACCCGGCGGCATGGCAATGACCAGCGCCGGTTCAAAGCTTTTAATCACGGTCAGACTAAAGAGTTTTCCCGCTCCCAGAAATTCCCTGATGCCGGAGATCAACAGCAACGCAAGCGTAAAACCGATGCCCATACCGATGCCGTCAAAAAGCGAATCCCTCACGTTGTTCTTGGAGGCAAATGCCTCGGCGCGGCCCAGGACAATGCAGTTGACCACGATGAGGGGCACGTAAATGCCCAGGGCGCGGTTCAGCGCCGGGCTGTAAGCCTTC
This sequence comes from Candidatus Omnitrophota bacterium, assembly GCA_028714595.1. Taxonomy (GTDB): domain Bacteria; phylum Omnitrophota; class Gorgyraeia; order Gygaellales; family Profunditerraquicolaceae; genus JAQTMD01. Next base: position 3,362 of record JAQTMD010000094.1, on the reverse strand, counting down.
ATTACCAGCTCAGTGATGGTGACAAAGGTGGCGATGACCACGATATAGCAGGGGATGCGGATACGCGCGGGAATGAAGTTCTTGATAGCGGAAATGATGACATTCGAACAGACCAGCACAAAGGTCGCGGCAACGCCCATGCCGATGCCGTTGGCTATGGAGACCGAGACCGCCAGGAACGGGCAGAGGCCCAGCATCAGGACAAAGGCAGGGTTTTCTTTGATCAGGCCCTTGATGAGTTCGTTGAGTGATTTCATACGCCGGTACCGGTTGCCTTTTTTCTTTTCGCCGTGCCGTATATCCTGGGTTTGGTAAATCTATCGATCAACGGCGTTGCCGCGTTCATCATCAGGATGGCGTACGAGACTCCCTCGGGATAGCCGCCCCACAAACGGATGACCGAGGTGAGTATGCCGCAGCCTACGCCGAAGATAAGATGCCCCCGTGCCGTAGGGGGCGAGGTGACATAATCAGTGGCCATGAAAAAGGCGCCCAGGATAAGGCCGCCGGACAGGATGTGGAAGAGCCAGTCGCCGGTGAAAAATCCTTTTGGCCCGAATATATAGGTAAAAATCCCGACCGTGGCAATGAAGCTCGCCGGTATATGCCAGCTGATGTATCCGCGGATAAGCAGGAACAGGGCGCCTGCTGCAAGCGCGACAATACAGACTTCGCCGATGCATCCTGCGCGCCTGCCCAGGAAAAGATCGAGATACGGAATCTGCTCTGCAAGTCTTCCTTCTTTCAGCATGGCCAGCGGCGTGGCAGACGTTACTGCGTCATAACCCGGTTTGGTAAAGACAGTGAGGTATTTTGGCCAGGAGGCTACGAGAAACGCCCTGCCCACCAGCGCGGGATTGAAGATATTCTGGCCCAGGCCTCCGAACGCGTGCTTGGCAATGGCCACGGCAAATATCGACCCGAGAACCGGTATCCAGAACGGCACGTCCGCAGGCAGGTTGTAGGCAAGCAGGAGCCCGGTCATTATCGCACTGCCGTCGGTGACCGTAATTTTTTTCTTAGTCAGTTTCTGGATAATCCATTCGCAGGCGACTGCGGCAACCGCTGCCCAGGCAATGGTGCGCAACGCGGGCATGCCGAATAAATACACTCCCGCAGCCCCGGCAGGTATAAGGCAGGCGACCACCGTCCACATGATCCGGGGCACGGATTCACGGGAGTGCAGGTGGGGAGAGCTCAAGACCGTCAGTCTGTTATTCATGGCGTAGGAGTTTATAAATCTCTTCGGCTTTTGTTCTTACCGAGTCAATGACTGCGCGCGAAGATATGGTTGCGCCGGTGATGGCGTTGACGCCGTCGATTTCGGCGATCTTTTTTCCGCTGAACTGCGCGCAGAACCGGGAAGTCTTGTTTTCAGGCGCTTTCTTGCCCCGCAGAAAATCAAGCAGCGTGGTATCGTCTTCGGCCTCGTTGACGCGGCAGCCCAGCCCGGGAGTCTCGTTCTGGCTGATGACTTTGATCGCCGTGATGGTGCCGTCAATGGTCATGCCGACCATGGTCTCGATGACGCTGGAATAGCCTTTCTGCGAAGCGATGAACGCGCAGCCGACTAACTGTCCGGCCTGGTCAAAACCTTTGTAGTAGACGATCTTTTCCTCTGATCCCACAGGCTCAAAGCTCGCTGCCTGTGCCAGGACCTCCTTGAGGCCTGTCTCGATCTCGGCGCGTGCCTGGTTTTCAATGCGCGTCTTCGTAAGGTTGTTGACCGCGGCAAGCAGCCCTGTCGAGACCAGGCAGATAAGTCCCAGGATCATTCCGTAACGCAGCATCTCTTTCATGTTTTTCTCTTGGCGATCTCCAGCTTTGCCTTGCGGATAGACTGCACCAGTCTCCTGTTGCCCGGGCACATATAACTGCAGAGGCCGCATTCCATGCAGTCAAGGGCGCCGTATTCTTTGGCCTCGTCCCACAGCCCTTTTTCCGCAGCCAGGTTGATCAGGCAGGGCATAAGTCCTAACGGACATTCCCTGATACAGGCGCCGCAGCGCACGCAGGATTCTTCTTCTTTTGTTTCGGTTTCGTTCTTGGCCATCAGGATAACGCCGGTGGTTGATTTTATGACCGGCACCATGTCCGTGAACTGGGCAACGCCCATCATCGGGCCGCCGATAATGATCTTTGCAGGCTCTTCCGTAAGCGGCCCGCAAAAATCAATGAGGTCTTTTATGGGCGTACCGATACGACAGAGCAGGTTCTTGGGATTCGGCACGATGCTGCCGGTCACGGTGACCACGCGTTCGTACAGCGGCTTATCCAGGTACACTGCTTCGTAGACGGCATACACGGTGGCCGCGTTCTGCACGGTAACACCCACGTCAAAGGGAAGTTTTCCGCCGGGCACTTCAATTTTGCAGATGCTCTTGATCAGCTGCTTTTCTCCGCCCTGCGGGTACCGTGACTTCAGGACCCGTATTGCGTAGCCGGTAGTGCGCACCGCGGTCTCCATGGCTTTGGCGGCAACGGGCGTGTTGTCCTCAAGGGCGATAAAGACGTTTTGCGCGCCCACGCACATCTTGACCAGCTCGATGCCGAGCAGTATCTCGCGCGTCTTTTCAACGGAAAGCTCCGAGTCTCCGGTCAAATACGGCTCGCATTCCGCGATATTGACGATCAGCGTGGAAACCGGCTTCGGAGGAGTAAGCTTTATATAGGTAGGAAATGCCGCGCCCCCCATTCCCACCACGCCGGCCTTAAAGACGAGTTCCCGTATCTGGGCCGCGGTGAGTCTGCTTATTTCTTCGTGCGACTTTGCCGCCTCTCGGCCTGACGACTTATCCAGGCCGTCGCTTTCTATGACCACGGCCTTTGCCTTTCCCATGCCGGGATGCGGCCAGAGTTCTATTGCCGTAACCTTGCCTGATATCGAGGCGTGCACCGGGGCAAAGATTTTTGCGTCGGACGTCGCCAGGCGCTGTCCCCGCAATACGCTATCGCCGACTTTTACGTCGAGCTTATCGCAAACTTTTCCTAAATGCTGTGCGAGGCTTATGTAGACTCTGGAAGGGAGGGGGGCGAGCTCAATCGGCTTGCCTTCGGTGGAATGCTTATGTTCTTTTATTCGAGCCATGGTATCTTACGGTGTAGGGCTATATGCACTGCGCCCAGGGTCGCTACTGCCGCGCCCACAGCCACCAGGATGTACAGGTGGGGTATGCGCTCGGCAAGCCAGCTGGCCGCCAACATGCAGGACAGGAATCCCATGTGGATTACGATCGCAAGCGAGCTGAACGTCTTTCCCATCATGTTGCTCTCGCTGACCTTATGCACTATGGTATTGGAAGCGATCATGATCGGCGAGATGCACATGCCCAGCAGGAACGCGAGCACTGCCGCGACCGGAA
>JAQTMD010000093.1 GCA_028714595.1 Candidatus Omnitrophota bacterium | reverse complement strand
AATGAGAGGGCTGCGGCGGGACCTGCCCCCCAGTAAGATCAACCGCTCTTGGCATTTTTTCCTCGAAACAATAACCGGTTTTTAACGGGAGGCTTGACGGGTTTGAGCACGTCCGTATGAGGACGCGGCCAAGACCCTTCAGAGAGATTCTACTTGTCTCGGTATTTTTCCGGAGTTATAACAGACGGTGCGGACTACGAGGTCTGGTTCGAGCACGCGCCACGCAGGAAGGCGCGCGCGCAGAACCAACCGAGTCAGACCGCACCGAATGGCGGGATAAAATAAAAAAATGCCGAGAGAGGGAATCGAACCCCCCACGCGTCGCTCACTGCCGCTCGCTCCCCAAAGGGGCTCTGCCCCTATGGCGCGTGCTTCGCACGCTGTTACCCCGGATACGCGGGGAAATGGCTTTCCCCGCACCCCTTGGGCGTGGGGGTCAGCCAGCCCCTCCCCCTCCAGAGAGATTCTACTTCTCTTGGCATTTTTTCCGTTAAAATAATAACCGGTTTTTAAGGGATGGCTTGATGGGGTCGAGCACACCACCAACGGTGCGCGCAGACCCCATCAAGACAGGGCTCCCTTAAAAACCGGGGCAGTATACAAAAGAAAAAATGCCGAGAGAGGGAATCGAACCCCCCACGCCGGCCTTTTCAGGGCCGCGCTCTACCAATGAGCTACCTCGGCATAGTGCTATAATAGTAACACAATCTCGTCAAAAATCAAGCCTTTCAGTAGTCAACCGGCTGAATTTCGCGGGAGCCTTCGATTATCTTGGTAAAGACCTGTTCGGCAAGGGCAAGGTCAGGCATCTTCAGTTTCGTACGCGCGGAAACTCGCACCTTGGTCACCGCAGGCGTCACCCGCAGGAAATGGATTCTGAGCCTGCCGCCCTGGACATCCGTTTCTATATAGCCGCGGTTGGAATCCTCCTGCAGCACCGTGCCCCGTATCTTTGCAACCTGCATCCCGGAATCCCACAGGGACTCGTACCCCATCTCCGTATCGCCCTGGATGGTGTCTCTGCCGACCGCATACATGGCAACGCCCCCGACTGCCGCCCCGATCAATATCGGCGCACAACCGGCAACGGACAGACAGAGCAGTGGGATCAACAACGCTGACACAGTCGCTCGTTTCATTTCATCTCCTTTTTAGAAAAGACTCTTGCAAAGCAGAAAACCAGCAACCCCCAGATGAAACCCCACGATAAGACTATAAAAATCCAACCTGTCGTCTTCTTCCATGCAAGCTTGACCAGCAAGGCAAGCACGCCGAGCATGACAAAGATACCCACGCGCGCACCCAGCACGTACGGCTTATCGGGCCCGGAAACGTTCTTCATCAGTATCATGGCCCAGAACCCTTCCTTGTCAAAGAACCAGCCGCCGAGGATGAACAGCAGGAACGCCGGCGTAACGAATTTAATGATCCATTTATACGCCTGCGGCACGCGCATGTCCGCGCCCTGGTGTATCTCATCCCAGGCTTTTTCCATGCCGAATACCCAGACAAACAATACCGTTTCAATGGCGGCAAAGACCACCAGGAAGAACGTCCCGCCCCAGAAATCCAGCTCATCAACCACGCCGTTCTTCAGGAAAAAGATCGGCGCCTGGCACAGGACGAACGTTACTGCCGCAAAGGCCCAGACCGCCTTTTTCCTTCCCAGGTTGAACTCGTCTCCCAGGAATGCGACGGCAGGCTGTATCAGGGACACCGACGAGGTGACCGCGGCCAGGAACAAAAGCGAAAACCAGATAAAGCCCATGATGTTGGCCAGCGGCAGTTTGTTCAGCACCAGCGGTATGGTCACGAAACCCAGGTTAAACAGACCTCCGGAGACGATCTCTTTCATCTGGTCAGGCCCGAAAAATACGAATGCCGCCGGGATGACGATAGAGCCGCCCAGGACCACTTCCGCAAGCTCGTTGGTGGAAACGCTGGTCAGGCCCGAAAGGACCACGTCATCGCCTTTGGACAGGTAACTGGAATAGGTCAGGATCACGCCGATACCCACGCTCAAAGTGAAAAATATCTGGCCTGCCGCCTCCAGCCACACCTTTGGATTGGCCAGCGCGGAAAAATCCGGATTCCATAAAAAGCCGAAGCCGTTGGCCACGTTCCAATCCGGCCTGGCAAGGTCGGGCGCGCCCAGGGTCAGCACGCGACACAAAAGCACGACTCCGCAGATAAACAACAGCGGCATAGCCCATTTGCACAGCCGCTCGATGCCTCCTTTGATGCCGTGGTATATGACCCAGATATTCAGGATAAAGGTGATGAGGAAAAAGATGTATGCGGTGCTGATGCCGTTAAAATGGCTGTTCTTTTCCAGGCCCTGGAACGCGGCGAGGAAACTGCGCATGCCTGCCTGGTCGGCGATCCCGGCATATTTTCCGGTGACGGCAAAAAAACCGTAGGCAAGGGTCCAGGCCTCGACGTAACAGTAATAAATAAAAATGACCAGCGGCCCGAAGATGCCGATAATGCCGAAATATTTGATGAAACGGTTTTTCTGGCGGATACTGTGGAAGATACCGGGAGCGGTCGAGTGCCCGAATCCCCCGCCGAAGCGGCCCAGGGTCCACTCGATCCACATCAACGGGATACCCAACAGCAACAGGGCGACAAAGTACGGGATGAGGAACGCCCCGCCGCCGTTGGCAGCCGCCTTGGCGGGAAAACGCAGGAAATTCCCCAGGCCCACTGCCGAGCCGGCGACCGCCATGATGATACCGAGCCGCGAACCCCAGCTGTCACGATTTCTGGCCATAGGTCAAAGTCGATATAATTATTCTTATTATAATCGCCCGCTATCCCGGCGTCAACTTTACATTTCGTATCGGTACTATTTCGGTTGCAAGCCGCTTTCGACCTTCCCGGCTATGTAGTCGCGCGCGTAATCGCTCTGCGAAGTAAAACGGATCTGCGTGTTCTTTTCATCGAGCTTCTCGAAAAACATGCCGACGGGCGTGGTATCGGTCTGCGATACGTATATCGCGATGAGCCCGCTGCCGGGGTCATCCTCGTAGATATAGGCGCCGATGCCGCCGAGTATCCCTTTTGTCTTTTCCACGCACTGCGCGTAATCCAGATTGAATTTCTTTGCCACGGACGAGCTCTTCGCATCGACCAGGGCCTTTGTGGAGACGCCACGGAACCCCCGCCAACCTTCCCTGACCGACGCGCACCCTGCCGCCGCAACAAACAGAGCGAAGACGACCATCAACCGGTAACTTTTCATGCCCCCCCCTTATTCATCGATCAGTTTCTTCATCTTGTCCAGGTGCCGGCGCGCTTCCTCTTCACCCCGCTTGGCGAACTCCTCGGCCCTGTGCAGCTCCATCCAGTGCAGCCCCGACGTATCGGGGTGCAGCACGACGTCGGCAAGCTGCGCCTCTTTGAGCGCGACCTCGGATTGCATGATTTCAAAGCTTGAAAAGATGAAATCCAGGATATTGACGTTGAGCTTCTTGCGCACGTAGTCCTTGAGATTGAACCACTCTTTTTTCTTGATCTTCTCGACCCCGTCGGAGAATCCCTGTTTGGCCCGCTCATAGGTATGCATGATGTCGTCCCGGTCCGGGGTGAGGTTCACGGCGATGATCTTCTTGACGCCCATCTCAAAGAGCGGCTCCGTGGGCAGGGGGCTGATCACGCCCCCGTCAAAGAGCATCTCGCCCTTGCGGGCGAACGGCGCGAACACGCCCGGCATGGAACAGCTTGCCATGATGGCGTCGATGATCGGGCCCTTGTCGAAAACGATCGGCTGTTTTCGCTTGACGTCGCTGGCAATGATCTTGAGGGGGATCTTGACGTCGTAGAACGTCTTGTCGCCGATATACTGTTTGAACACGTTATAGATCTTGTTGCCCTTGATGAACCCCAGAAGCGGAAAGGTGAAATCGAGCAGGTTCAGGAGATATTTCGGCTCGCGGAATTCCTTGACGATGGCGAGGATCTCGGCGGAAGACTTGCCGATTGCCCAGAGACTGGCGATGAACGCGCCGATACTCGAGCCTGATACCACGTCGATGGGTATATGCTCCTCCTCGATGACCCGTAAAACGCCGATGTGGCAGAACCCGTATGCCACTCCCACGCCCAGGGCCAGGCCCACCAGGCAGTCGCCTTCCTGGCGGGCAATGCGGCGGATGACCTTGGAATATTCGGCATCCGGCTTCTCCACCACCAGCCGCGCCGACACGCGCGCCTCGATCCTCGGCAGGTTGGCAAAGATATCGTGCTGCAGGATTGCCTGCATCTGGTCCGTCGGGGTTTGCGCGCCGCCGGCGACGTTCGCCACGACCTTTATCTTGGAAGAAGGGAAACCAAAGTCCTCCTCGAGCTTCTTGATCAGGCCGCGCGTGCTTTTCAAGTGCGCCGGCTTGGGGCTGGTCAGGATGTGGATGATATCCGCTTGATTGAGGATGCGCAGGACGCGCTTCTCTTTACGGCTGGGCAGGTCCAGGATGATGAAATGGTAATCGTTGACAAGCAGGCTTAAGACATCCACGACCGTGCGGGGCCAGAAACCGTCGATCTCGGCGTAGGTAAAGTAGATGATGTCGATGCCGAATTTGTCTTTCAGGATGCAGGACTTCAGGCGATCAGGGCCCGGTCCGCGGCTGGAAAGGCTGCACACGCGGTACTGCGAGCCGATCTTCAGGAACCGCGGCATGCGGTGGCGCTTATCCTGCGGGCAGATGTCCAGGATGATGGTCTTTTTATGGGACTGCTGGGCGAGGCTGAAGGCGAGGTTTGAGGCGTACACGGTCTTTCCCGCCTGCGGGTAGGAACTTAAGACCGCGATGATCGTGCTTTCAAAGATGGTCTTGGGATGGATGTCCTTGCGCTTGAGCCTGCGGGAGAGCGTGGTGCTCAAGTCAATGGCAAGCTGCGGCGCCTTCCTCAGGAGCGCGTCGAAATCGTCTTTGGAAATCTCCAGGAGCAGGCAGTCGTTGAGCGCCTTTGCCGTCACCGAGTGCGGCTCGCCGGTAAGCACCGAGATGATCCCGAAATACTGGCCGCGGTGCAGGTATTCCAGGATGCCGCTCTTTCCGGCATGGTCCAGGGCCGAGACCACGACGCGGCCCCTGATGATGCAGTAGAATGACGTCGGCGGCTGGCCTTCCTTATAGATAACCTGGCCTTTCCTGAACTCCTCGAACCTGATCGTACGCTTCAGATACTGCCATTCCCGGGGAGACAGCCCGGCGAAAATGGGGATCTCTTTGATTATGTAATCGTAATGGTTCGTCTTCATCCTTCGAGGACGCCGGTCGAACAGACCCGGGCAAATTTCCTGGCGCTCTCCCTGACAATGCGCTGGTACGTCGTATAATCGACTTCGCAGAGCCCGAAGCGCGGGGCAAAGCCCTGGTCCCACTCGAAATTATCGATGAGCGACCAGTAAAAGTAGCCCCTGACATCCACGCCCCGCTGCATGGCCCTGGCCACGCTCTCCAGATGCCGCCGGATATAGACCCAGCGCCTGGCGTCGTCATCGGTACAGATGCCGTTTTCCAGAATATAGACCGGCAGACGGTACCGTTTCATATCGACCAGGATATAGTACAGCCCGCGCGGATATATCTCCCAGCCGAGCGAATTTTTCTCCAGCGTATCGTGGCCCTTGGTGCAGCTATTTCCGATCGCCTCGCCGAACGACCAGCGGCTGGTATCGATGAGGTGCCGCGTGTAATAATTGATGCCGATAAAATCCAGACTTCTTCGCCGGGCAAGGACGTTCAGGAATCGCAGGTTGAACGCATAATGGCGAAGGGCGCCGAACATCCTGTCGCGCGTCGTATTCTTACAGGGGACAAACGCAACCACGTTATGGGCGATGCTCACCGACGGACGGGAGAGTTTCTTTTGCCGGTAATGGGCGTGGATGAGACGGTATGCCTTCAGGTGAGCGACTGCCAGGTTGTCCATGGCAGACTTTGCCTGCCAGACAGAGGTGCCCTGCGGAGGCCAGCGTCCGGCAATAAAGGAATAATACACATAGACCATCGGTTCGTTGATGGTCACCCAGAACCTGACCTGGTCGGCGAGCGTTTCCATGACTTTGCGCACGTAGGCAAGAAAATACCGCCGGGCAGAGCCGTGCTTCCAGCCGCCTTTTTGCGCGAGCCACTGAGGGTTGGTAAAATGATGCAGGGTCACTACCGGTTCGATGGCGAGCTTACGCAGATACAGGATGACGTCCCGGTAATGCTGGAGTTCTTTTTCCGAAAAAACGTCCGGTTCAGGCTGGATGCGGCTCCACTCGATGGATAAACGGTGGGCATTGTGGCCGATGCTCTTGGCGATGTCGAAATCTTCTTGATAACACTGGTAATGGAGGCAG